>NZ_JBFBBE010000041.1:0-80653 GCF_040682555.1 Streptomyces sp. NPDC051172 | reverse complement strand
GCCCCCCCGCCCCCCCCCCCCCCGTAGCCCCACCCCCCCCCTCAACTGAATGCCACCCGCGCCCACACCCCAATCGGGCTCCCGGGGCCGCGGGCCCCCCCCCCCCCCCCGCCCGGAACCCCCCCCCCGGCGGCGCTGGGGGCGCCGGCCGATGCGGTCCCCGACGGCCACCTCCTGCAGACCCCGCATCTCGTGGTACCAGCCGACCTGCTGCCACTCGCCGTCGATCTTCTTCGCGCTGCCCCCTTCAGCCGAAGGGACATCTTCGGATACGAGACCGCGATGCCGTGGCGGCCGATCTCCGCTGTCTCCTCGTGCCGGGCTTCGGGATGCGAACCGCCCAGTTCCCGGCGCAGTCCGGTCCACGCACGGTTCCGACCGGCACCTCCAGGGCCTCTCGGCGCCCACCTTGGCGGCCACCCGGTCGGCGAGCGGCTCGCCCTCGGCCGGCGCCGGCCGACGACATTGGTGATTCCGTACAGCCAGGGGCGGGCCTGCGGCCGCGACCGGTCGCAGCGCCGCTGCTGGAAGGCGATCACGAAGGCCTCGGCCATCCCTCGAGGTCGCGGGAATGGTCGACTCCTGTTGGCCGATGCCCGCGTTCGAGTTCCCGTTCCCGGCTCATAAAATTGATTTATGAGCTCATAGAGCGGACCCGCGTACCGACTTAGGCTTGCCTTAGCTTAGGCTTCCCGTTCGAGTCGCCTGTCATCGCTCGAAGGGAACCTGATCATGCCGCGCCCCCTGCGGGTAGCCATCGTCGGAGCCGGCCCCGCCGGGATCTACGCCGCCGACGCCCTGCTCAAGTCCGAGGTGGCCGCCGACCCCGGTGTGTCCATCGACCTCTTCGAGCGGATGCCCGCCCCGTTCGGCCTGATCCGCTACGGCGTCGCCCCCGACCACCCCCGCATCAAGGGCATCATCACGGCCCTGCACCAAGTGCTCGACAAGCCCCAGATACGCCTCTTCGGCAACGTCGACTACCCGACCGACATCAGCCTGGACGATCTGCGCGCCTTCTACGACGCCGTGATCTTCTCCACGGGTGCGACGGCCGACCGCGCCCTGCCGATCCCGGGCATCGACCTCGACGGCTCGTACGGCGCCGCCGACTTCGTGTCCTGGTACGACGGCCACCCGGACGTGCCGCGCACCTGGCCGCTGGAGGCGGAGAAGGTCGCCGTGCTCGGCGTCGGGAACGTCGCGCTCGACGTGGCCCGCATCCTCGCCAAGACGGCGGACGAGCTGCTGCCGACGGAGATCCCGCCGAACGTCTACGACGGTCTGAAGGCCAACAAGGCGCTGGAGGTCCACGTCTTCGGCCGGCGCGGCCCGGCGCAGGCGAAGTTCTCTCCCATGGAGCTGCGGGAGCTGGACCACTCCCCCAACATCGAGGTCATCGTCGACCCCGAGGACATCGACTACGACGCCGGCTCGATCGAGACCCGGCGCGGCAACAAGCAGGCCGACATGGTCGCCAAGACCCTGGAGAACTGGGCGATCCGCGATGTCGGCGACCGCCCGCACAAGCTGTTCCTGCACTTCTTCGAGTCGCCCACCGAGGTCCTCGGCGAGGACGGCAAGGTCGTCGGCCTGCGCACCGAGCGCACCGCCCTGGACGGCACCGGCAACGTCAAGGGCACCGGTGAGTTCAAGGACTGGGACGTCACCGCCGTCTACCGCGCGGTCGGCTACCTGTCGGACAAACTGCCCAAGCTGCCCTGGGACCTCGACTCCGGCACCGTCCCGGACGAGGGCGGACGGGTCATCCAGGAGTCCGGCGAGCACCTGCAGTCGACGTATGTCACCGGCTGGATCCGGCGCGGTCCGGTGGGTCTGATCGGCCACACCAAGGGTGACGCCAACGAGACGGTGGCCAACCTGCTGGACGACCACGCGAACGGCCGTCTGCAGACGCCGGGTTCACCCGAGCCCGAGGCCGTGGACGCGTTCCTCGCCGAGCGGGGCGTCCGCTTCACCACCTGGGAGGGCTGGTACAAGCTGGACGCCGCGGAAAAGGCACTGGGCGAGCCCCAGGGCCGTGAGCGCGTGAAGATCGTCGAGCGTGAGGACATGCTCGGGGCGAGCGGCGCCTGACGCTGACGAACGCCGGTCGTGCCGCATCCCGCGGAAGCACGGCACGACCGGCGTCGGCTTCGCACGGAACCCCTGATGTCGCTCATGCGTTCCTCCCTGTGTGTGTACGACCGCGGGGGCCGTGCGGAGACGAGCGGGGTGGGGCGTGGTACAGGTACTGGTCATCGGCGGCGGAACAGCCGGCACGGCGGCGGCTCTGGCCCTGCGCAAGGCAGGCTTCGAGGTCACCGTGCACGAGGCGCATCCCGGCTCGGCCGAGGACCTGGGCGCGTTCCTCACCCTCGCGAGCAACGGCATGCGCGCCCTCGCACAGCTCGACGCCTCTGCCGCGGTCACGGCGCTCGGCTTCCCGCTGACCTCGATGCGGGTGCTGGACGACGCGGGCGCCGAGCTGGCACAAGTACCCCTCGGTGAAGCCGCCGACCCCCTCCTGCAGTACCGCTGTCTGCGCCGCGGGGACCTCACCGCGGCCCTGCAGGCGGAGGCGGCACGCCGGGGCATCGTCATCCGGCACGGCGCCCGCCTCGCCTGTGTCCAGGACGGCGCGGACGGCGTCACCGCACACTTCACCGACGGCAGCACCGCAACCGGCGACCTGCTGATCGGCGCCGACGGCCTGAACTCCGCGGTCCGCCGGCAGATCACCCCGAAAACCCAGCCGTGCTACGCCGGCCAGCGGGTGTTCTACGGCTACACCGGCGCCGCGGAGCGGTCCGGACCGCAGGCGCGCATCACCATGGTGCGCGGCAGCACGGCCGCCTTCGGCTACGCCGTCTCGCCCGGCGGGGAGACGTACTGGTTCGCGCGCGTGGGCGGCGAGCCCCTGGACGCCGACGAGATCGCGGACGGCTCGCCCGCCCACTGGCGCGAACTGCTCGTTCCGCTGCTGCGCAAGGACGCCACGCCCGCCGCGGACATCGTCGCGGCCGCCGGCGACGAGGTCATGGTCACCAACGCCACCGAGATACCCGCCGGCACACCCTGGCGCTCCGGCCGCCTCCTGCTCATCGGCGACGCGGCCCACGCGGCCTCCCCCGCGACCGGTCATGGCGCGTCGATGGCGCTGGAGGACGCGGTGATCCTCGCGAAGTGCCTGCGCGACGCACCCGACACCGACACGGCGCTCAGCCTGTACGAGGAGCTGCGCCGTCCGCGCGTCGAACACAACATCACCGTGAGCGGGAACATCTCCCGGGGCACGCACTCCCCGTCTCAGGCCGGTCCTCGGGGTACGCCTCCTGCACGGCCCGGGGAGGACGGACTGATACGTCTGCTGGAGTGGGAGTCCGACATCTTGGAAGAACAGTCGGCCGGGAACGCGTGAGCGTGCCGGGCACCGGCCCGCAGCCGGAAAAGGCACCGCCCTGACACCCCCTCAGCCTGTTACCGTCCCCCGGTGTTCTCCCTCACAGAGCCCCCTTTCTTCACACGGCTGCGCGATGCCCGGCGGATTCTCGTCGCCGGTGCCGGCGGCGGCTTCGACGTGTACGCCGGCCTGCCGCTGGCCCTCGCGCTGCGCTCGGCGGGCAAGGAGGTCCATCTGGCCAACCTGTCCTTCGCCGACCTGTACGGGCTGGACATGGACGTGTGGCTGGAGGCGGACGTCGCGGCCGTCGGGCCCGACACCGCGGCGCGCGGTGACTACTTCCCGGAGCGCACGCTCGCCCGGTGGCTGGAGGAGCAGGGCCTGCCGGCCACGGTGTACGCGTTCCCGCAGACCGGGGTGCAACCGTTGCGCGCCGCGTACCGCGCGCTCGTCGACCATCTCGGCGGTGTGGACGCCCTGGTACTGGTGGACGGCGGGACCGACATCCTCATGCGGGGTGACGAGCACGGCCTGGGCACACCGGAGGAGGACATGGCGAGCCTGGCCGCCGTGAACGGGCTGGACGAGATACCCCACCGTCTCGTCGCCTGCCTGGGGTTCGGGGTGGACGCCCATCACGGCGTCAACCACTCCCTGGTGCTGGAGAACCTGGCCGCGCTGGACCGGCACGATGCCTACCTGGGCACGTTCTCGCTGCCGCGCGAGAGCAGGGAAGGGGCCCTCTACCTCGACGCGGTCGCCCACGCACAGCGCAGCACACCGGAGTACCCGAGCATCGTCAACGGCTCCGTGGCGGCAGCCGTACGCGGCGACTTCGGCGACGTCCGCTTCACTCGGCGAACCAAGGACAGCGAACTGTTCATCAACCCGCTGATGGCCCTGTACTTCTGCGTGGACGCACCCGGTCTCGCCCAACAGAACCTCTACCTGGACCGGCTGGAGAACACCGCACTCATGCGCCAGATCAGCTCCGTCATCGAAGACTTCCGCGCCGGGCTGGCACGCCAGCGGCCCCCGCGCGCCTACCCGCACTGAGCACGGACGGGCGCAAGCGCTGAAGGTCAAGGGTGTTCAGTGCGGCGCTCCCGGCCCGCGCGCGGGTCAGCGCACGGCGAGGTCCCGCCTGGCCAGTACCGTCAGCGCCAGGGTCAGCAGCGTGAGCGCGGCCGTCTGGCCCAGCGCGGCGCCGACAAGGGCGGCGGGGACGGGAAGGCCCAGCCACGGATACAGCATGGCGATCCGCACCACGAGGAGCAGCAGGCCCAGCGCGGCCAGGGCCATGGCGCCGCAGGCAGGGGTCGCGTCCCTACGGCGACGGCGCAGCAGCAGCCAGCCGAGCGCCCCGAGGACGAAGCAGGTGGCCGGCGCCCAGACCGCGTCGGGCATGGCGGGCAGCATGACCTCGGACGCACCCGTCACCACACCGCAGGCCGCGAAGACGAGGCCGGGTGTGCCGACGGGTAGCACGGCCGCGGGGGCGTCCCGGTGGTGGGCCGCGCACAGGGCGAGCGCCGGCAGCCAGGCGAAGAGCGCGCCGGGGACGGCGAACCACGGGTCCCACGGCTCCAGTTCGCTCACCAGCGGACCGGCGAAGGGCCACAGCGTGAGCAGTGCGGCGAGCAGCACCGACGTCCGGGCGAGGCGTCGGCGGTCGTGCAGGAGGGCGAAGAATCCGACCGTCCACAGCAGCGGCAGCGTCCACTGGGCGGCTTCGACGACGCTCACGAGCGGCCCGCGGCCGGTGAATCCCGTCAGGAACATGTCCCATTCGCGCGCTCCGTGCGTGCCCGCCCAGGTCAGCTCCAGGACCCGGTCGACGACCGCGGCGGCGGCCTGCAGCAGCACGGCGAACAGGGCGAAGTGACGGAGGGCCGACCCGAGCAGGGCGTACGGCCGGGGCGCCCCGGTGGCGGCGAGCCTGCTGCGCACGGCGAGGGCAGCGATGCTCGCCACCTCGCCCAGGGTGGGCCTGCTCTGGTCCTGCAGCTCCTGGTCGACGTCCCACAGGTAGACCTCGACCATCTCCTCCTCCCGGCCCCGACGGTAGTAGGCGGGCAGCAGGCGCAGCACCGTGCGGTAGCGCGTCTCGAGCAGGGTCGTCATGCCAGACCTCCTGCGAGTCCGGGGCCGGCGGACGGTTTCGCGACGGCGCCTGGGGTCCTGCGTCCCTCGGCGATGCGCGACTTGGCGGCGCTGGCGCCGGCCGCCATGCGCTCCGCCTCCGCGTCGAGGGCCCGCATCCCCTCGTCGGTCAGGCGGTAGTAGCGCCGCAGCCGGCCCTCGTGCACCTCCTCGCGGTCCAGGACGATCAGCCCCTCCGCGGTGAGCCGGTCCAGTACGCCGTACAAGGTGCCGACGCGCAACTGCACGGCGCCGTCGGAGACCTCCTCGACCTCCCGCAGAATCCCGTATCCGTGCCGGGGCTGGTCGGCCAGGGCGGTGAGGACGAAGAACGCCGCCTGAGTCATGCTCCTCGATGCCATCCGGCCATGATATCTCGGCTTCCGATATATAGTGCAAGGACGAGTCATTAGGGCGTGGTGGGACACGAACAGGACCCGCCCCAGAGCGGATGGTGGGCGGGCCCTGTTCGCGGGCGCCATTGTGGCGGGGCCGGTGCGCCGGGGATACGGGTGAACCGGATGTCCTGGAGTGCGTTCCTCGCACCCCGAGTGCACCGCGCGCCTCCCGTGCGAGCACCCCCCGGGGGAACCCCGCCGACGCGCGGCGACGATACTGGTCGACACACGTGCCCCCGCCCTCAGATGGACTCATGCGTACTTCGTCCTCCGTCCGACCGACCCCGTCCCCCACCCTGTGGCTGGCCCGCGGCCGCCATACCGGATCCGATGCCGAAGACGTCGTGCGCCGGACGCTGCACCGGCTCAAGGACGAGGGGACCATCGACGACCATCTCGAGGTGGCTGCCTCCGAGGCCTCCGCGAGCCCTTCGGACTGCGTCTTCGAGGCGCGGTGGACGGTCGCCGAGTCGGTGACCGTACGGGCCCGGCTGACCCTGACGCGCGATGCCGACCCCGGCGTGCAGTGGGTGCTGGCGGCGGAGGCGGAACGCCCGTGGGAGCAGGGGTGGCCGTCCCCGGCGACCATGTTCTGGCCCGCGGAGCCGGATGCACCCTGGGACCACCAGCCCGGCACGGGCCTTCGCCTGCGGGAGGCGAACCGCCTGCCCGCGGACGACAAGGAGATCCGGCGTCTGCTCCGCAACTCCGTGCGCGGAGGCTGGAACATCAACCTCGTCGTGCACGAGGCGATGACGCCCGACGAGCGCGGCCGGCTGCCGCTCGGCCCGCTGCTGCCGCCGAGCCTGCGCCATCGTGTGCTGGAGCACCGTGCCGCACCGGACCAGCTGCGCATCGTCAACCGGGTCCTGCGCGAGTTCGGGGTGCAGGTCCCGCGCGGCGGTGCCGTCCTGCTGCCCACCACGTCGGCCCCGGAAGGCTTCGACGCGGACGACTTCTCCGTACGCACCGTCTTCCTCGACGGCTCACGGCCCGCACAGCTCGTCGACGCCCTGACCCGTTTCACCGCACTGCCGCTTCCGCTGCCGGACGGTGCCGAGGAGGCCGTCACCGCCCTGCGGGACGACTGGCAGTTGCGGACGCTCGAGGAGGAACTCGCCCACGCACGGGGGCTCGTGGCCATGTACGCCGAGGCGCTCGAGGCCATGACCAAGTCCCGGGATCTGTACCGTGAGGCCGCCGAGCGCGCGCACGAAGCGCTGGCCGTCTACCGCGAGAACGGCGACCACCTGCCCGCCCGGCCGCAGCCGCCCACTCCGCCCCAGGGCTCCCCGTTCCAGCAGCTGACCCGGAGGCTGGAGCGGCTCAAGGACACCGCCAAGGCGCTGCGTCCCACATCCGCCCCGGACAGCGGGCGGGAGCCGGACGGCGCAGTCGAGCGACCGGACTCCTCCGGCCGCTGAGCACCTGGGCACAGGGCCCGCCTGCGCGCGGTCTTGCCCACGGCGCCGAAGCGCCCGCGGTCCGGAGAACGCGGGCGCGGGGCCACGACGCCGTGCGGGCGCCGGGGAGGCGACGCATCAGTCGAGACGCCGAGCCGTGGCCAGAGGACGGGCGGGAGCACCCCCAAGGGCGGGAGGGCGCGCTGCTGCGCGCAGGACCAGGGCCGTCACTGCCGTCAGCGCCGCGATCACGGCGACCAGGCCGGCGAGCCAGCCCGGGGCGAGCGTGAGGTCGAGCGCCCGGAACAGCGACCGCGAGCGGAACCCGCGGTACAGCTCGGCCCCGGCAAGCAGCGCCGGCAGCACGGCCGCGACCACGAGCACGGCCCGGACGGGCCGCAGGGTCACCAGTACGGCCAGCAGGGCGTACAGGATCGACACGGCGATGCCGGAGGCGTACACCTGGACCGACGTGCCCGACTTGTACGTCGGGAACCAGAGCAGCGCGCACAGGAAGAGTGCGGCTGCGACGAGCAGGCCCGCCCACGGCGGCCGCTCGGCGGCGCGACGCGGCGCACCGACGGGCTGCCTCGGCATGGTGTCGCCACCGTAGGAAGGCAGGACCGTCGGGAACGGCGGAAGACCGCTGCCGGTGCCTTCCGGACGCCAGTCCGCCTCACCGGCCTGCGGAAACGACGGCTCCGTCTTGGGCGGGGCGGGGTGGGCACCGCGTTCTGTGCTCAGCCGGCCGATGAGTTCCACGAGGTCCTCCACGGACCGCGCCGCGGCGACCGCCTTTGCGGCCTCCTGTCCGAAGCGGCGCTCCGTCGACGGCAGGTGCAGCAGCGCCATCAGCCGGGTCACTTCCTCCACCGGACGGTTCTCGGCCGCTGCACGGATGACCTCGTCCGCACTGGAAGGGTCGCGCGGTGGTTCGGTCAGCAGGGTGACCAGGCGGGTGACGTCCTCCACGGAACGGTCCGTGCCGACCGCGCGCAGCGCGTCGATGGTGGCTTTCGCATACTCCGGGGACTGCTCCAGCATGGTGATCAGGTTGGCGACTTCCTCCAATGGCCGATCCGCGATGGCGGCATGCACCAGGGCGCTGGCCGGGTCGTCGTGCGCGCCGACTATGGAGGGGGCGTAGGGACGGGGTGATGAAGAGCGGATGCTCATGACTCTCCTCCATGGAATAGACGGAACGGTTCACCTGCTCTCGCATCTCCCGGCGCGTTTCACGACGTTGCGATGCAGTGCCATTACTAAGCGCCGATTCCGGTGCGTGCCAGTCGGGATGGGCCACAGGTGTGAGGCCCCGTCGCGCTTCTGACGGGGTGACGGAGGACGTACGAACGACGGAAAGGGGAATCCGAGACAGGGGGCGCGCCGTTCGGCACGCCGGATGGAGGAGGACCGTGAAATGGACCACAACGGTGATCGTGGTCGCCGTGGCTCTCGCGGCGCTCGCCTTCGCGGTTGCCGTCGCCCTGCTGGTGCGGCTGGTTCGGGCGCGGCGCGACCTGATGCGTGCCGGGCTTCCGACCGGGCGGCGCTGGGTCTTCTGGGGGGCCGTCCTGTACTTCCTGCTGCCGACCGACCTGCTGCCCGACCCGGTCTACCTGGACGACATCGGCGTCCTGCTCCTCGCTCTGCGCAGCCTGCGCGGCCTGCGCGGCCCTCTGGACGGGCCGAATCGTCATGAATCCTCCCTGTGACTACGCAGAGTAAGGAAACCAATCACTCGTTCGATTCGTATAAGTGACTGGAAGGGCAATGCAGTCGGCGGACCGGGCGGCGCCGCGGGGATCGGACCACCGGGTCGGTGCTGCACTGACGAGGGAGACACGATGCAACCGTTCGCGCTCAACTACGCACGTCCGGCGGTGGAGTTGGAAGCCACGACTCCGTACGTCTACGACTCCGGGCTGCAGTTGAACGTGCTCATGGACGGCCGGGTCGCCGCCGGTGACCTCGCGCTGCTCAGAGAGTTGGGGACCACCACGTCCACCGCGGGTTCCAAGACACACTTCGACGACTGAACGCGGAACGGCCCACTATGACCGTGCTGATCCTGACCTGTGAAGAGGACGTGACCGCCGACATGGTGGTCGTGCACCTGAACTCGTCCGGGGTCCCGGTGGTCCGCCTGGACCCCGCCGACCTGCCCGGCGGTGTCGCGTTGTCCGGTGAGTACGTGCACGGCCGTTTCCGCGGCCACCTCCAGTCCGCGGGCCGCCTGGTGAGCATCGCCGGGCTGCGGTCGGTCTGGGTGCGCAGGCCGGGGGATGCGGCCGCGCGGGCGGCCCAGCCCTCCGCCTGGCTGACCGAGGAGTCCGCCCAGGCGCTCTACGGCATGCTGCGGGGCTCGGGCGCCCGCTGGATGAACCACCCCGACGCGGCCCGCCGAGCCCGGCACAAGCCGTGGCAGCTGCGGCTCGCCCAGCGCTGCGGACTGCCCGTGCCGGCCACGTTGATCACGACGTTTCCGCAGGCGGCCCGGGAGTTCGCCGACCGCTATCCGGATCTGGTGGTCAAGCCGGTCTCCGGGGCGCATCCGCAGGATCCGCCCCGGGCGGTGCCGACCAGCAGGGTGGC
Organism: Streptomyces sp. NPDC051172; assembly: GCF_040682555.1. Lineage (NCBI taxonomy): Bacteria > Bacillati > Actinomycetota > Actinomycetes > Kitasatosporales > Streptomycetaceae > Streptomyces > Streptomyces sp. NPDC051172. The sequence continues at coordinate 70,712 of NZ_JBFBBE010000041.1, read as the reverse complement.
GCCGGACACGGACTTCTCCGCCGTGGCGTTCGGGCCGACGCTGCTGCAACGGCGGGTCGGCAAGCGGGCCGACATCCGGCTGACCGTGGTGGGCGAGCGGCTGCTGGCGGCCCGCAAGGCGACTGCCGACGATGCGGATCCGGACGAGCCCGGTGCGGTGGACGTGCGCTTCGCCCCGACCGACACGCCGTGGCGTGCGACCGACGTCCCGCCGCGCATCGCCGACGCCGTCCGTTCATATCTGCGTGAGGCCGAACTGGCCTACGGCGCCTTCGACTTCGCCGAGGACGCCGACGGGACCTGGTGGTTCCTGGAGTGCAATCAGTCGGGGCAGTTCGGCTTCGTCGAGGTGGAGACGGGTCTGCCGATCGCCCGGACCATAGCGGAGTGGCTGGCCCATCCCGGGCCGGAGCCGCAGACACGAGTCAACGGCTCCAGCACCACGGTGTGTTGAGGGCGGCGGTCAGTGGGGCAGCGAGCCGGGCAGCAGCGCGGTCCGCTGCCATCCGGCCCCCGGGGAGGAGTGGCGCTCGGGGGCGGCGGGTACGGAGCCGAAGGACTGCAGCGGCCGCATGGCGTACTCCAGTTCCCGGCTCACGCGCTCGGCCTCCCGGCGAGCCTGAGTGGGGACGTCGCCGCGCTCGGCGACGAGTCGGTCGTAGATCGGGGAATCCTGGAACACCGACGCGCCTTTCGTGTGGTGGCCCATGCGCATGGGCACGGCTGTCGAGTGTATGCGCCCCGGGATACCAGGGTGTGAATTCTCCAGGAGCACTTGACGCCGCCACGGCGGTTGTGGCTGCCCGGATGTGCGTCATTCGAAGCTGTCGTCGCGTCAGACGGCCAGTGACAGGCCGCCGTCCCCGCCTGCGGGCCCTCGCGAGGCGATGAGCAGGGCGTCCGCCTCAGCGATCGCGTCCTCTACGCTTGCGGCTCCCATGGTGGCGCACAGCGCTCGGCTGACGTCCGCCAACTCCCGTGCGGCCTGCGGCTTCTCACGCTCCGCCTGCGCGATGCGCAGCGACGCGTATCTGGTGAGCAACGTTCTGACGACCTTGGGGTCCGGAACGAGCACGAAGTGCCCCTCTCTTTGGTTTGCGCCTCGCCTTCCCGGTCAGGCCCGGACCAATCGCATCTTCCGCGCCCCGGGCCTCAATTGACGCAAAACCGCCGTCCGACCCGATTCCCAGCGCGCCGCGAGGCGTTGAACAGAGGGTAACCCCCTCAGCACGAACGGTGAAGCACATGAACCGCTCCGGCCGCCTCCTCTGCACCCTCTACCTCACCACCAGCGCCGAACTCGCCTGGGCCACGGTCCTCGAATTCCTCCACGGCCCCCGGTGGGCCGCATGTCTGTTCGCCGCGGCGAGCCTGGTCCCGGTCATCGCCGTCCTCCGCGAGACCCTGATCCGCGACCTGCGCAGGGCCACGGTCGTGGCACGCCACCCCGCGCGCACGGCCACCGACGAGATCGTGCGCGGTGAGCTGGACGCCGCGTGCTGCGAACGGTGGTGGACGAGCCTCGGCATCCACCACGACTCGACCTGCCCGCACGGCATGCGCCGCAGCAGCGCCGCCTGAGGAGACGGCGGCGGGGCGCGTCCGGCGGCTCAGGCGACCTGTCCGCCGTGCAGCTGTGCATACGCCCCGCCACCCCTCACGGTGGACAGCCGGTGCGCCACCACGAAAGTGGTCCGCCCGTCCAGCAGCCGGGCCAGTGCCTGCTGGACAAGGGCCTCGGCGCGGGTGTCCAGGGCCGAGGTGGCCTCGTCCAGGATCAGCACCTTGCGATCCCGGATCAGGGCGCGGACGATGGCCGACCGCCGGCGCTGCCCGCCGGAAAGGCGGGCGCCGCGCTCGCCGACCACGGTGTCCAGGCCCTGCGGCAGCCGGTCGACGAACTCCAGTGCGCCGGCGTCACACAGGGCCGTGCTGCACCGTTTCCTCGTCGGCCCCGTCCAAGGCGGCGACCCGAACCACCGTTGACGAGGTCGAGGCGCATGGCGGAGGTCAGCAGCCTGCGCAGGGTGCCGTCCGTGCGGCGCACACTGCCGTACAGGAGGCGTACATGGAGCAGGCGCCGGGGGCGGTTGACCAGCAGGATGAGCAGGATGATCCCAGTGCTCAACCAGACCGGGCTGTGCTTGCCGGTGAACACGCCGACCGCCGCGGTCAGGTGACGGCGGTCGGCGCGGAACAGGTAACCGAGGGTGCGGACCGGGTGTTCGTTGCCGTAGCGGTGGTCGAGAGGTTTTCCGACGACGACGCCATCGGCGGGGGTCCTCCGCCGTGACCGGGTGGTGCTGTCAGCCGGCGTCGAGCTGTGCGAGTTCCTCGGCGTCGAGGGTGAGTTCGGTCGCGGCGAGGGAGTCTAGGATGGTCTCCGGGCGGCTGGCACCGGGGATGGGCACGACCACCGGCGACTTGGCGAGCATCCAGGCCAGGCACACGCGCTGCGGGCTGACCCCGTGGGCTTCGGCGATCCGCGCGAACGGCGCGTAGGCGGAGCCCAGTTCACGGGCCCGGGAGATGCCGCCGAGCGGGCTCCAGGGCAGGAAGGCGATGCCGAGTTCGTCGCACAGCTCGAGTTCCGGCTCGCTGGAGCGGAAGGCCGGGGAGAACTGGTTCTGCACGGAGACCAGCCGGCCGCCGAGGATGTCGTTGGCCTGCCTGATCTGTTCGGGGTCGGCGTTGGAGATGCCGGCCAGCTGGATCTTGCCCTCGTCCAGCAGGTCGCGGATCGCACCGACGGACTCGGCGTACGGCACCCTCGGGTCGGGGCGGTGGAACTGGTAGAGCCCGATGGCCTCCACGCCGAGCCGGCGCAGGGACGCCTCGCAGGCCTCCTTGAGGTGGCGGGGGCTGCCGTCGAGGGTCCAGCTGCCGTCGCCGGGGCGCAGATGGCCGCCCTTGGTGGCGACCAGGACGTCCCGGCCGCGGTCGTGGGAGGAGAGCGCCTTGGCGATCAGGGTCTCGTTGTGGCCGACCTCGTGGGCGTCCCGGTGGTAGGCGTCCGCGGTGTCGATCAGGGTCACGCCGGCGTCGAGGGCGGCGTGGATCGTGGCGAGGGAGCGTGCCTCGTCCGGCCGTCCCTCGATCGACATGGGCATCCCGCCCAGGCCGATCGCGCTGACTTCGACGTCACCGATGCGGCGGGTCTGCATGTGCTCGTGCCCTCTTCCGGTTGTCGCGCTGTACCGAATGACGTTCGGCCCACCGCACGTGGAGTGCGGGAGAGGCCAAACGCATTCCAGCCTGACCCGCCCACGGGCCGCAGGTCCAATAGAGGAAAGCGAACGCATTCAGCAGCCGCACCACTGAATCGCCGCCTCCGCCGTATCTGCTTGCGCGACCCGCCGGTCGGTGTGCGAGGCTCGCCGCGACCGGTCGCCACAACGGGCGACGGAGTGGAGAGGCGACGGCATGCGCATGGGACTTCTCGGTACCGGCCCCTGGGCGGAGATGGCGCACGCCCCCGCCCTGCACGAGCATGCGGAGCTGGAGTTCGTGGGGGTGTGGGGCCGCCGTACGCAAGCCGCGAAGCAGCTCGCCGACCGGTTCGGCACGCGTGCCTACGACGACGTCGATGCACTGTTCGCCGACGTGGACGCGGTCGCGGTCGCCCTGCCGCCGGCCGTACAGGCGGAACTCGCGGTGCGGGCGGCGCGGGCGGGGTGCCATCTGCTGCTGGACAAGCCCCTCGCCACGACGGTCGGGCAGGGGCAGGCCGTGGTCGACGCCGTCCAGGAGGCCGGTGTCGCCTCGGTCGTCTTCTTCACCAGCCGTTTCGTGCCCGAGACCGAGGCATGGATCACCGAACAGGCGGGGTTGGGGGGCTGGTTCACGGCGCACGCCCAGTGGCTGGGCGCGCTGTTCGGCGGTGACAGCGACAGCCCGTTCGCCAACTCGCCGTGGCGGCGGGAGAAGGGCGCGCTGTGGGACGTGGGCCCGCATGCCCTGTCCGTGCTGCTGCCGGTCCTCGGTGACGCCCGGCGTGTGGTGGCCGCGGCGCCCGGTCCCGGCGACACGGTCCATCTGGTCCTCGACCATGCCGGCGGCGCGTCGAGCACCCTGACGCTCAGTCTGTCGGCCCCGTCCGCGGCGTCGTGTGCCGCTGCCGAACTCCGGGGCGCGGCAGGGGTGTCGGTGCTGCCGCAGAGCGCCGAGGGAGCCGTCGCCGCGCTCGGGCACGCCGCCGACGCACTGCTCGCCGCCGCCCGCACCGGGCGACCGCACGCCTGCGACGCCGCGTTCGGCCAGCGGGTCACCGAGATCCTCGTCGAGGCCCAGGCGCTGTTGGAGGGTGCCGCCGACTGACGCGACGTCACGGCCCGTCCACCGTGGCCTGTTTGACCACATCGAGGACCGTCATCGATGCGGTCGAGCCACAGGCCCTGATGGAAAGTGCCGTCAGCCGGCACGGCGTCATGGTCTGCCCGGCGCAGTCGGCTTCGCCGCCGCGGCGAGGACCGAGTCGACCAGCGTGGGGACGGTCCGTCCGGCTCCGGCGTCGATGCGGTCGAGGCCCAACTCGTCGAGGGTCTCGACCAGCAGACTCTGATAGCGCTCCGTCCGGGCGAGGAAGCGGTCCATCAGCGCCCGTTCCTCGTCCGTCGCCGACTCGTACCGTCCGCCCGCGTGCACCCGGGCGCGCAGCACGGTCTCGTCGGCCGTCAGCCACACCGCGCCCGTGTGCGGGACGTCCAGTCCGGCGACGCGGACGGGCCACAGCGCCGAGCCCTCCAGGACGAGGCCCGCGCCGGCCCCGTTCTGGGCCGCATGGGTCGTGATCAGTGTGCGAATGCGTGGCCACAGCCGTTCGTAGTGGGCGAGGACGGACGTGATCAGTTCGTCCACCGTCAGCGACGCGTAGTGCTCGGCGACATGCGCGGGCACCTCCCGCTCCGGGGTTCTCCAGGGCCGCCCGGGGTGACGGGCCAGCAGGTCCGTCGACCGATACTCGAACCCGAGACGCTCCGCCACCGCCCGTGCGACCGTCGACTTGCCCACGTGCGACGTGCCCCCGATGAGCACCACCCGCAGGCCAGCCACCCCCGCGCCGCTACGCATGCTCGAACGGTTCGTCGCTCCAGCGGAACCAGGCCCGGTCGCCCTCGATGTGCAGCAGGAACTCGGGAACGGGTCCGTCCGGCGAGGACAGGGACACCCGTCTGGTGATCTCGTCATAGGCCGCTTCCCACTCCTGCCAGTGCTCCTCGTCGTCCCGCTCGATCAGGGCGAGTTCACGGGCGAACAGGTCCCGGACCGCCGCAAAGGCCGGACCGGCGGTGAAACGACCGGACAGCCACGGAAAGTCGGCGTCGTCGATCAGGATCTCCCCGACCTGCTCCGCCCCCGTGCGCACCTGCCAGACCTCGCCCTCGAACCCCACGCCGCATCCCCCTTCAGCCGCCGCCGATCACCGCCATCGGCCAGCATGCCACCCGGCACCGACAGCCGGCCCGGCGTGCGGGCGGCGTCCCGCCGTAGGAGCGTGGTGCTGTGGGAAAGGTGCACCTTCTGTCAGCGCGTCGGCAGTACCACGACCGGCGGGGCTGGCTGCGGGGCGCGCCACCGCCCCGGCTGGTGCGGATGCTCCCGCTCGGGCTGATCGTGGGCGTCTGCGCGGCCACCCTGGCCAGCCACGAACCCCTCGACATCGGTTTTCTGCTCGGCGCCATCCCACCGCTTGCCGTCCTCTCGTACGGGCCGCTGGCGACCGCCCTCCTCGGCGGTGTCGTCGTCGCCGTGCTCAACATCCCGGCCTTCCAGCTCAATCACCCTGGCAACACGGATCTGTGGACCATCACCTTCGTCGCCGTGCTGAGTGTGTTCGTGTCGTATGTGCGCAGCCGCCGCGACGCCCAGCTGGATCTGGAGCGCACGGTCGCGGAGGCCGCGCAGCGCGCCGTCGTCCCCCCGGTGCCCGAGCGGGTCGGCCCGGTCCGCTGTGTGGGCCTGTACCGGGCCGCCCAGCGCGGCACTCTGGTGGGCGGCGACTTCTTCGACGTACGCGAGGGGCCGCACGGGGTGCGGGCCGTGATGGGCGACGTCCAGGGGCACGGGCTGGCGGCGGTCGCCACCGTCGCCTCCCTGCTGGGGGCCTTCCGGGAGGCGGTGCTGGACCAGCCGGACCTGGAGTCGGTCGCCGCCCGGCTCGACCGCAGGCTGGAGCTGGACTCGGCGTCGTCCCGGTACGCCGAGCTGTTCGCGACCGCCGTACTGCTGGAGTTCTCGCCCGACGGCCGGTCGGTACGGATGGTGTCCTGCGGGCATCCGGCGCCCGTGCTGCTGCGCGGCCGGCAGGCCACCGAGATCGAGCTCGCCGCATGGACGCCGCTCGGCCTCGGCCTGTCCGACGGCAGTCCGCACGCCGGGCTCACGCTGCGGCTGGAGCCCGGCCACAGCCTGTTCCTGGCTTCGGACGGCGTGAGCGAGGCCCGCGACCCCTCCGGCACCTTCTACCCGTTGACCGACCGGCTGTCCGCGCTGGCCGACGACGACCCGGCCGTACTCGCCGACCGGGTGTGGGCGGATCTCGTACGATACTGCCCTGCCGTCGACGACGACGTGACGATGCTTGTCCTCACGCCCGCGTCATCGGACGGTGGCTGACGTCCGGCGCGGGGCCTGCCACCTGCTCGCCCTCGGCGTCGATGTGCGACATGATCCGGTCCAGCCGGCGGGGCGTCCACCAGGCGTGCGGCCCCAGCAGCGTCATCACGGCCGGAACCATCATCAGCCGTACGACGTCGCGTCGATCAGCGCGCTCACCGCGAGCCCCGGGCCGAGCAGGACGCTCACCATGATCGGGGCGGCGCAGGTGATGACCCGGGACCCAGCCGTCGCAGCACCCTCCGGTGACAGGCCCGCGCCACGGTCGTCGCCTCCCATTAGACGCCCGCCCTGTCACTCCTGCATCCCGGGTCGCTCGCGTGTGCTTCCGGATGCACGCCGGGCTCCCGCGATGAATGGTGTTAGCAGTAGCGATCCGGACTCGAGGAGCAGAGATCATGCCGACGTCACAGCCCGACGTGTCCGGGCCGTCCGAGGACCGCATCACCCCGGACGACCTGCTCCACACCCGTACCGGCACCGATGTGTCGCCGGAGGACCTCGTCCTTGCCACGGGCAGGGACATCACCCCGCACAACCTCGAATGGGCCAGGCGCAAGCTGGAGACGGAGGGCCCCGCCGCCCTGGAGAAACTGCTGCCGTAGAGCCGTACCCGTCGCGTACGCCCGCCTGGAGACCCGGTGCCGGTTCAGTCCGTGTCGTCGGGCTCCAGGCACAGCACCGGCACCCGCTGGACGAGGTTGTTGGTGAAGCCGCCGCGGCTCCAGTGCTGCTCCAGCGGCTGGGTGTGTCCTTCGGCGTCGGTGGCCCGCGCGCTCAGCACATGCTCGCCGGGGGTCGCCGTCCAGTCGAGGTGCCAGCGGCGCCACGCCCACCGGCACCCGCCGTCGGGCTCCAGTTCGGCCTCGTGCCAGCTGCGCCCGTCGTCCGTGCTCAGCTCGGCCCGCGCGAGCGGTGCCCGCCCCGACCAGGCGCGGCCCTCCAGGGTCACCGGGCCGGGCCGCAGCACGCGGGTGCGGGACATGAAGTCCGGGAAGCCGGGCGGGATCAGCAGGGCGCGCGGCTCGATGCGGGTGACCGGCCGGCCCTCGTCCGCGGGGTCCTGCCGCAGCCGGTAGGCCACGGCCTGCTGGAAACCGGTGAACGGCGCGTCGGTGACGGTGATCTCGCGCAGCCACTTCACCTGGGCCATGCCGTACCAGCCGGGCACGATCAGGCGCAGCGGACGGCCGTGCTGGGGCAGCAGTGGGGCGCCGTTCATCGCGTACGCCACGAGTACCTCGGGCTCGGTGCCCGTGGCCACGTCCACCGGCAGGGAGCGCTGGTAGTCCTGTTCGACGCCGCGTTCCACTCCGTGGTCGGCGCCGGTGAAGACCACGTCGACGGCATCGGGTTCCACGCCGGCCTCGGCGAGCAGCAGCCGCAGGGGTACGCCCGTCCACTCGGCGGTGCCGACCGCCTCGACGAGCCAGGGCTGGCTGACCGGACGGGGCGTCAGCAGGGCCCGCCCGTTGCCCGCGCACTCCATGGTCACGCGCTTGGTGACCTGGGGGCGGATCCGCAGTTCGGCCAGGTCGAGCTGCAGCGCACGGCGGACCCGGCCCCCGACGCTCAGCGGCCAGGGCGTGTCGTCGGGGACGTACGGGATGTCGTAGTGCGTCAGCAGGTAGTGCAGGCCCGGCGGTGTGACGTCGTAGCGCAGCGCCTCGAGCGGGAGACCGTGGTTACGGGTGGCGAGCGCCAGTTCGTCACGGCCGATGCCCTCGTCGAGGGCGGCGAGCCGGGCGGGGGTGCTCGCGTCGGCGAGTCGGTGGCCCATGCCGGCATTATCGCTCCGCTGGGTCGGGCCGCGATGGGTTGTGCCGCGATGTGGCGTCGGTTGTCTGCGGGTTCGTCGTGGCTGGTCGCGCAGTTCCTCGCGCCCCTTCGGGGCACGCCAACTGCAGGGTCCGCCCCGTCACTTCGCGGGCGGTTGTTGTCCGTTCAGTCTTTCGAAGCGGGGCCCGGGGCTGACAGACTCCGGAGGGTGCCCGACTTCGACATGCTTGTCATAGGATCCGGCCCGGGTGGCCAGAAGGCCGCCATCGCCGCGGCCAAGCTCGGCCGCCGGGTCGCCGTCGTCGACCGCCCCGACATGGTCGGCGGGGTCTCCATCCATACCGGCACCATCCCCTCCAAGACCCTGCGCGAGGCGGTGCTGTATCTGACCGGTCTCACCCAGCGGGATCTGTACGGGCAGAGCTACCGGCTGAAGGAGGACATCACCGTCTCCGACCTGACCTCGCGCACCGAGCACGTGGTCGGCCGGGAGGTCGACGTCATCCGCAACCAGCTCTCCCGCAACCACGTCTCCCTCTTCGCCGGCACCGGCAGTTTCGTCGACCCGCACACCATCGCGCTGCGCGAGGTCACCGGCAATGAACGGCTGCTGAGCGCGGAGCACATCGTCATCGCCACCGGTACTCGCCCGGCCCGGCCGGACAGTGTCGAGTTCGACGGCCGTACGATCATGGACTCCGACAACGTGCTGGCGCTGGAACGCGTCCCGCGCTCCATGGTCATCGTCGGCGCGGGAGTCATCGGCATGGAGTACGCCTCCATGTTCGCCGCGCTCGGCAGCAAGGTGACGGTCGTCGAGAAGCGTGCCGGGATGCTCGACATGTGCGACGTCGAGGTCATCGAGTCGCTCAAGTACCACCTGCGGGACCTGGCCGTGACGTTCCGGTTCGGCGAGACCGTCGCCGCGGTGGAGCGGCACGCGCGGGGCACGCTCACCATCCTGGAGAGCGGCAAGAAGATACCGGCGGACGCCGTGATGTACTCGGCGGGCCGGCAGGGCCTGACCGACGAACTCGACCTGGCCAAGGCCGGACTGTCCGCGGACAAGCGCGGGCGGATCACCGTGGACGAGCACTACCGCACCGAGGTGCCGCACATCTACGCCGTCGGTGACGTGATCGGCTTCCCCGCACTGGCCGCGACCTCCATGGAGCAGGGGCGGGCGGCCGCCTACCATGCCTTCGGCGAACCGGTCGGCCAGATGCACAACCTGCAGCCCATCGGCATCTACACCATCCCGGAGATCAGTTTCGTCGGTCGGACCGAGGACCAACTCACCGAGGACTGCGTGCCGTTCGAGGTCGGCATCTCCCGCTACCGGGAACTGGCCCGCGGCCAGATCATCGGCGACTCGCACGGCATGCTGAAGCTGCTGGTCTCCCCCGATGACCGCACCCTGCTCGGAGTGCACTGCTTCGGCACCGGCGCCACCGAGCTCATCCACATCGGCCAGTCGGTGATGGGCTGCGGCGGCACCGTCGACTATCTGGTCGACGCGGTCTTCAATTACCCGACGCTGGCGGAGTCCTACAAGGTCGCCGCCCTCGACGCCACGAACAAGCTGCGGCAGATCGACCGGATCGGCGACTGACGGGCCGGCGTCACCGGTCCTGCTCGGCGTCGGGCAGCTGCGTCTCGTCCTCGACGACGTGGACGGCGGCCTCCTCGGCGCCGGCGGCGCCGCCGTCGATGCCCACGTCGTCGGCGACCGTCTCCTTGGTCCTGTCGGGGTGTGCGCCCTCGTCCGGAGCGACCAGGCGGCCCGCGCGTTCCGTGCCGGCCTCGGGGTCGACGGGTTCGCCCTCGCCTCCGGGGAGGTCGCCGACCTGGTCACCGGCGGGCACGGCCGCGTCGGGGACCTCCTCGGCGAGCCGTTCGTCGAGGCTCTCGCCGCTGTGCTGCTCGGCGGCCGTCGTGCCGTGTTTGGTGACGCCGAGCGGCTTCTCCGGCGGGGAGTAGCCTTCGTCGAGGGTGTCGTCGTAGGTGCGTTCGTCGACGGCGTCCTGGAGGTCGAGCGGCGCCGCGTCCGCCTGCTCCTCGTTCGTCGCGGTGGGCTGGTAGGCGTCGTCAGCCATCGGTTCGGGGCTGGTGTGTTCGCTGCCCATGAGTGCCTCCCTCGCGCGCTGCGGCGGGTCGTTCTCTGTACGGTGTCCGATCCGCGTTTCCCGTTGCGCGCCGTCCAATCACGGCTGTCCCCGGCGGCGCAGGAGGTTACTTCTTGGTCAATCTTGAAAGGTCAAGGAGTAGGGCTATCATCACTCGCATACACGGTGTGACCGAACGACAACGCAGGCGGCCGTGCGCTCTCCACCACCCCCTTTGTTTATCGCTGCCCTTGATCTGCTCCGAGGCCAACCCTCGGGGATCCGGGGCGGGTTCATCACCCCCCACCTCCCCCTACGCCGTCGGGGCGGGTCGCCCTCGCGTCGTGCAAGACGGAAAGCAGCGCAACCATGAGCAACAGCAGGGGCAGAGGGCTGCAGGCCAATGCCCTCGGTACGTTCGACACCGTGGTGATGGCCGTCGCGGGCAGCGCCCCGGCGTACTCGATCGCCGCGACCACCGCGGTCCTCGTCGGCGCGGTGGGCCTGGCCAGCCCTGCCGCGCTGCTGTACTGCGCGATACCCATGCTGGGCATCGCACTGGCGTTCAGCTATCTGAGCCGTATCGACGTGAACGCGGGGGCCAGCTACTCCTGGGTGGGGCGCACCCTGCATCCCTTTCTCGGGTTCATCAGCGGCTGGGCGCTGGTCATCTCGGCGACCATCTTCATGGTGGCCGGCTCGCTTCCCGCGGGGTCGATGACGCTGGCCCTGTTCGACGACGGCCTCTCCGACAACACCGCGCTGTCGACGGTGGTCGGCGCGGCCTGGTTCATCATCATGCTGCTCGTGGTGCTCGGCGGCGCCCGGCTCACCGTCCGAGCCCAGCTCGTCATGTCCGGCGTGGAGCTGGCGATACTGGCGCTGTTCGCGGTGCTCGCCCTGTTCCACACCGGCAACGCCCGCGTGTTCGACTGGTCCTGGCTCGGCTTCTCCCACTTCGACGGGGTGTCGGGCTTCGCGTCGGGCGCACTCGTCGCCGCCTTCTACTACTGGGGCTGGGACGTCACCAGCAACCTGAGCGAGGAGACCCGCAACAGCCGCCGTACGACGGGACTCGCCGGGCTGATCGGAGTGGGCGTCGTCTTCCTGCTGTTCGAGGTGTTCACCATCGCGGTGAACGTCATCCTGTCCTCGAAGCAGATCGCGGCGAACGACGCGAACGTGCTGGGTGTGCTGGGTGAGGAGATCTGGCCGGGCTGGGGCGGCAAGCTGCTGATCGTGGCGGTGATGCTGTCGACCATCGCCACCCTGGAGACCACCCTCATCCAGGTCACGCGCTCGCTGTTCGCGATGGGCCGTGACCGTACGATGCCCTCCGCGCTCGGCCGGGTGCACCGCACCTGGAACACCCCGTGGGTGGCGATCACGGTGGTAGGCGCGGTGGCGCTGGCGATGTTCATCGCCTCCAACGCGCTGGGCTCGGTGGGAGAGATCCTCTCCGACGCGATCTCGGCGATCGGCCTGCAGATCGCCGTGTACTACGGCCTCGCGGGCCTCGCGGTGGTGGTGGCGTACCGCAGGATGCTGCTGAAGTCGCCCGCCAACTTCCTGCTCGGCGGGCTGTGGCCGCTGTTCGGCGCCCTGTTCATGTTCTGGATCTTCGCCGAGTCGCTGAGCGAGCTCGACAGCGCGGCGATCGCGATCGGCATCGGCGGGCTCGCCGTCGGGCTGGTGCCGATGCTCTGGTACTGGAGGCAGGGCAGCGACTACTACCGGCCCGCCCGCCTGGACGCAAGCCGCACCGTCGAGGCGGAGTACGTCCCCGACGACCTATCCACCGCGAACTCCCGTGTCCACGAAGGTCTCTCCACCGACTTCTGAGGCAGACCCCGATGGCGAGAGACCGATTCGTTCCCGACTACGACCCCGACTGCGGGGACGCGCCCCTGACCAACGCACGACACGACATCGTCATCGGCCGCTGGCAGGGCCTCAGGGACCTGCTGCGGGACACCGGCCCGGGCTGGCTCGCACGCGGCCACCGCATCCGGCAGCTCGCACAGTCCTGCGCGGGCAGTTCCACCGTGGAGTCCTGGCTCGCGGCCGAGCCCCACAGCGGCGACGCGCTGGTGCTGCGGGCGGCGACGGAGACGGCCCGTACGTTCAACCTGGCGATCGCCGCGGGCCGGGGCGTGCCGATCGACCAGCACCGCATCGACACCGCGGTGACGGCATGTCTGCAGGCCGCGGAGGCATATCTGGACGACCCGACGCCGTGGATCTCCCTGATCTCGGTGGCCCGGCTTTACTCCTCGGGGGTGCGCCGGCAGGAACTGTCGCGCTGGTGGGACGAGTTGCACCAGCGCGACCCGTACAGCGTGGAGGGTCACCTGCAGGTCCTGCACTACTACTCGGCCCGCTGGCACGGCAGCCACGGCCTCATGTACGACTTCGCCCGTGACGCGGCCGGAGTGGCACCCGCCGGCTGCGCACTGCCCGTTCTGGTGCAGTACGCGCGGGTGGAGGAGTACCGCTACGCCCTCGACGCGGCACAGGGCAGCCAGTCCGCGGTGGGCCTCGGGCAGCACTGGAACCACGACGGCGCGGTCAGCGACGTACGCCGTACCTGGCAGCGCTGGATCGTGGGCCGCGCGGACAGCGGCATCGCCCCCGGTGAACTGCGCGACCTCAACTACCTGGCACACGCCGCCTGCAACGCAAACGTCCCGGACGTCGCCGCCACCCTGCTGCGGATGCTGGGGCGCCGGACCACACGGACTCCCTGGTCCTACACGGGAGATCCGGACCAGCAGTTCGTGAGGTGGCGCAAGGAGCTGAAACTGCGGGGCTGAGCGCCCGGACGGACGGCGGGTCTAGTCCACGGGCTGCTGCGCGGTCCGGGACAGGCCCGCCGTCCATTTCTCCTCGATGCGGCCCAGCTTCCACACCAGCAGGGCCACGATCCAGGTGGCGAGGAACAGGCCGACGACGGCGAAGCCGACGATGTTGAGGTCGAGGCCGGCGACCCAGTCCCAGAACGCGCCGTGCAGATCGAGCTTCTCGGCGAGCAGGCCGAGGAGTTCGACGGTGCCGATGAGCAGGGCGACGGCGACCGAGAGGCCGGTGATGGTGAGGTTGTAGTAGACCTTGCGGACCGGCTTGGAGAACGCCCAGTCATAGGCGAAGTTCATGAACGAGCCGTCGATGGTGTCGAGGAGCGACATGCCCGCGGCGAACAGCACGGGCAGGCACAGGATCGCGTACCAGGGAAGTCCCGAGGCGGCGCCGGAGCCGGCCAGCACGAGCAGCGCGATCTCGGTGGCGGTGTCGAAGCCGAGGCCGAAGAGCAGGCCGAGCGGGTACATGTGCCAGGGCTTGCCGACCGACTTCATGACGCGGCCCAGCAGGCGGTTCATGAAGCCGCGGTTGTTCAGTTGCTCCTCCAGGGCCGCCTCGTCGAAGTCGCCGGAGCGCATCCGGCGGAAGACCTTCCAGATTCCCGCCATGATCACGAGGTTGATGATCGCGATGAGGTAGAGAAAGGTTCCGGAGACGGTCGTGCCGATGAGGCCGGTGATGTCGTGCAGCCGGGAGTTGTCGTCGCGGACCGGTCCGGCCACGGCCTTGACGCCGAAGGAGAGCAGCAGCGCCAGGGCGAAGACGACGCTGGAGTGCCCGAGGGAGAACCAGAAGCCGACCGAGAGGGGCCGCTGTCCCTCTCCCATCAGCTTGCGGGTGGTGTTGTCGATCGCGGCGATGTGGTCCGCGTCGAAGGCGTGCCGCATGCCGAGCGTGTAGGCGGTGACGCCGATGCCGACGCCGAAGGACTGCTTGCCGACGCTGTAGTGCTCGGGGGCGACGATCCCGGCCAGCGTGAACCAGCCGACGAGGTGCAGGGCGAGGACGAAGGCGGCCATCCCGCCGGTCCTGGTCCACTCCTCCCGTGTCATCGAGGTGCGGACACGGTGCCAGGCGGAGGCCTTGGCGGGGAGCGGCGGAGCGGTGTCGGGGGCGGCCGTCATACGGGGATGTCTTCCTTCGGGTGCACAGCGGCTGCGGTCTGCAGCCTTGTGCCATCCTCCTGTACTTGCAAATGATGTGCAGCAAAGGTCGTGACAGCTCTTCCCCATGGAAGAGGAAAGACGAACGTGCGGGGCCTGTGCTCAGGGAGTGGCGGTCGGCCCGTCCGGCCGGCTGCGGCGCTGCTCGACCATCTCGCGGCTCAGCGCCTCGGTTTCGGGTTCCGACAGCCGCTCGAAGCCTTCCTCGGTGATCACCGAAACGATGGGGAAGATACGGCGGTTGATGTCCGGGCCGCCGGTCGCGGAGTCGTCGTCGGCCGCGTCGTAGAGGGCCTGCAGGGCGGCCAGGGCCGCCTCCCGCCGGTCCATGCCCTTGCGGAACAGCTTCTTGAGCGCGCCCCGGGCGTACGGCGATCCGGAGCCCTCGGCGTGGAAGTCCGTCTTCTCGTACAGGCCGCCGACGACGTCGAAGCTGAAGATGCGCCCCTTCTCGCCGTCCGGGGCCGTCTCGTCGTAGCCGGTCAGCAGCGGTACGACGGCGAGGCCCTGCATCGCCTGGCCGAGGTTCTGCCGGATCATCCCGGCCAGGCGCCTCGCCTTGGCGTTGAGGGTCATCGGGATGCCCTCGATCTTCTCGAAGTGCGTCAGCTCGACCTGGTACAGCTTCACCATGTCCAGGGCGAGTCCGACGGAGCCGGCGAAGGCCACGGCGGTGTGGTCGTCCGCGGGGTGCACCTTCTCCAGGTCGCGCTGGGCGATGAGGTTGCCCATCGTGGCGCGGCGGTCGCCGGCGATCAGCACGCCGTCGCGGTAGGCGAGGGCCAGCACGGTGGTGCCGTGCGGGAACCGGCCGGGCTCGGCGCGGACGCCGTCGGGGAAGGGCGGCCGGGTGGGCAGCAGTTCGGGGCGGTGGGCGGCAAGGAACTCGGTGAAGGACGCGGTTCCCGGAGTGAAGAACTCCTCTCCCAGCTGGCCGCCGGTGTCGCTCGCTGTCATGCCACTCCCCCTTCTCGTCGGCCGGACATCCGACTCCTACCTGAACCGTGGGCCCCGGAAACACCCGCCCCGCTCCCGCTCGGCCGGCCGGCGTTGACAACGCTCGTGATCAATACACCTGGCGCGGGCTGCGGTGCGGTGGCTGCTGTGGGGCCGGACGGGCCGGGAGTTGCGGGATCTCGCGGACGACGGGGCCGTCGTCGCGGAGGGTCACGGGGCTTTCGTGGTGGCGGATGGTCAGGGGCGGGCCGGACAGCAGGGTGTACGTGGCCTTGTCGGGGCCGACCTCCACGCGCAGGCGGCGGCCGAGGAGCTGGAGGGAGAAGGCCAGGCGGCTGAACTTCTCGGGCAGGCGCGGGGCGAAGCGCAGCGTGTCGCCGTCGCGGCGCAGTCCCCCGAAACCGGCCACCAGGGCCGTCCAGGTGCCGGCGAGAGACGCGATGTGCAACCCGTCGCGCGTGTTGTGCTGCAGGTCCGCCAGATCCATCAGCGCCGACTCGGCCGTGTAGGCGTAGGCGAGGTCCAGATGGCCGGCCTGGGCGGCGATCACGGCCTGGACGCTCGCCGACAGCGAGGAGTCCCGGACGGTGAGGGGCTCGTAGTAGGCGAAGTTGCGGGCTATCTGCTCGTCGTCGAAGTGGCTGCCGCAGGTGTACATCGCGAGCACCAGGTCGGCCTGTTTGACGACCTGTTTGCGGTAGAGGTCGAAATAGGGGAAGTGAAGCATCAGCGGGTACTGGTCCGGGCGGGTGCGGGTGAAGTCCCAGCGCTGGTAGCGGGTGAAGCCGGCGTGCTGCTCGTGCACGCCGAGTTCGTGGTTGTACGGGATGTGCATGGCCTCGGCGGCGTCCCGCCAGGCCGCGCTCTCCTCGTCGTCGACACCCAGCCGCGCGGCCCGCTCCGGGTGCCGCTTGCAGGCGTCCGCGGCCGCCAGCAGGTTCGCGCGCGCCATGAGGTTGGTGTACGTGTTGTCGTCGGCGACCGCGCTGTACTCGTCGGGGCCGGTGACGCCGTCGATGTGGAAGGCGCCCTCGTGGTCGTGATGGCCCAGCGAGCGCCACAGCCGGGCCGTCTCCACCAGCAGCTCTGTGCCGGCGTCCCGCTCGAACTGCTCGTCCCCGCTCGCCTCCGTGTACCGCACGACGGCGTCGGCGACGGCGGCGTTCACGTGGAAGGCGGCGGTGCCGGCCGGCCAGTACGCCGAGCCTTCCGACCCCTCGATGGTGCGCCACGGGAACGCGGCACCGTTCAGACCGAGCTGGGCCGCGCGCTCCCGGGCGGCGGGCAGGGTGCTGTGCCGCCAGCGCAGCGCCTCGGCCACGGCCTCGGGCGCGGTGTAGGTGAGCAGGGGCAGCACGAAGGCCTCGGTGTCCCAGAAAGCGTGGCCGTCGTAGCCGGAGCCGGTCAGGCCCTTGGCGGGGATCGCGCGCTGTTCGGCGCGGGCGCCGGCCTGCAGGACGTGGAAGAGGGCGAAGCGGACGGCCTGCTGGATCTCCTCGTCGCCGTCGACCTCGACGTCGGCGCGCGCCCAGAAGTCGTCGAGATACGCGCGCTGTTCGTCCGCGAGGGCCGCCCAGCCGCCGACCGCGGCAGCCGCGAGGGCCGCGTCGACCTGGTCGCCCATCGCCGGTTTGGAGCGGGTGGCCGACCAGCCGTGGGCGACGAGCTTCTCCACGCGCAGCCGCTCGCCCGGTTCGAGGACGGAGGTGACGGTGAGGCGGGCGACGTCCTCGTTGCTCTCGCTGCCGGTCGTGGTCGCGTCCGGGCCGCAGACGACGTGGTCGGCGCCCACGGCGACGCGCTGACCGGTACGCCGGGTGCGGTGCACGAGGCGGAGCCGGGTTCCCTCGGCGAAGGCCTCCTCCGCCTCCAGGGGCGACTGCAGGGCCATGGCCGCCCGTGGGTCGCCCTTGCGCTCGGGCAGTTGCTCATTGGCGACGAGCTCCGACTGGACGACCACACGCGTGCGCGTGCCCACGGCCTCCACCTCGTAGGCCACGGCGGCGATCGCCCGCTGGGTGAGGGAGACGAGCCGGGTCGAGCGCACCCGGATCGTGGTACCGGCCGGCGAGACCCATTCGCAGACCCGCTCCAGCACTCCCTTGCGCAGGTCGAGGGTGCGCTCGTGGGAGACGAGGCGGCCGTAGCGCAGGTCGAAGGGCTCGTCGTCGACCAGCAGACGCAGGACCTTGCCGTTGGTGACGTTGATGACGGTCTGCCCGGACTCCGGGTAGCCGTAGCCGGCCTCCGCGTAGGGCAGCGGGTGCAGTTCGTGGACACCGCCGAGGTAGGAGCCGGGCAGGCCGTGCGGTTCGCCCTCGTCGAGGTTGCCGCGCCAGCCGACGTGGCCGTTGGACAGCGCGAAGACGGACTCGCTCTGCGCCAGGACGTCGAGATTGAGCTCCGTCTCGCGCACGGCCCAGGGTTCGACGGTGTACGACCGGTGGGTGATCACGCCCGGCCTCCCAGTTCGGCGAGGTCCTTGACGACCACGTCCGCGCCGTGTGCGTACAGCGCGTCGGCCTGTCCCACCCGGTCGACGCCGACGACGTATCCGAAGTGGCCGGACCGGCCGGCGTCCATGCCGGCGAGGGCGTCCTCGAAGACGGCCGCTCGTGACGGCTCGATCCCGAGGTCATGGGCGGCCTCGAGGAAGGTGTCGGGACGCGGTTTGCCGGGCAGTTTGCGCTCGGCCGCCACGACACCGTCGATGCGGACCTCGAAGAGGTCCTCGGCGTGGATCGAGCGCAGCACGTCACGGGTGTTGGCGCTGGAGGAGACGATCGCGGTGCGCAGACCATGGGCTCGCACGGCCTCGATGTAGCGCAGGGTGCCGTCGTAGGCCTCGACGCCCTGGGTGCGGATCCTCTCCAGGAGCAGGACGTTCTTGCGGTTGCCGAGCCCGTGGACGGTCGCCTTGTCGGGCGGGTCGTCGGGGGATCCCTCGGGCAGTTCGATGCCCCGCGAGGAGAGAAAGGTGCGGACGCCGTCGGCGCGGGGGCGCCCGTCGACGTACTCGTCGTAGTCGGCTACGGCGTCGAAGGGTCGGAAGCCCTCGCCGTCACGGCCGCGCAGGAAGGCGTCGAAGGTCTCCTTCCAGGCGGCGGCGTGCACGACGGCCGTCCGGGTCACGACCCCGTCGAGGTCGAAGAGGCAGGCCTGGATGTCTTCGGGGAGACCGAGGGGAGGACCGAGCTGCGTCATACGGGTCCGGTTCCCCGTCCGGGGACATCCAGCTTGTGGCGCACGCCACATCGGTCAGTCGTGCGGGAACGAGTGGTGCTCTTGTGCGACCAGCCGGCGCCCACGCTCCTTGCGCAGGCCGAGCGTCAACCGCAGCCGGAGGGTGGGGTGTTCGGCCGGCTCCCCGGGTGTGCCGCAGCGCAGCAGCGCGTGCGCGCAGGCGGCGTCCTTGCCGGCCGTGACGTCCAGGAACTCGATGTCGAAGCAGGCGCCCTGGGCCTGCCGGGCGAAGAACGGCGGCCGGGTCGCGCGGTAGGCGGCGAGGCCGTGCAGGCCCTCGTGCGGCGGCGGGACGTCGTACATCACGATGTCCTCGGTGTGGTCCGCGAGGACGCCGTCGAGGTCGCCCCGGTGAACGGACTCGGCCCACTTCGTGATCAGTGCGCGGATCTGCGCCGCGTCGTCGGGCACGACACGCTCCCTGCCCGTACGGGCTGTGGCGGCCTGTAGGGACACGACTCCCCGTCCGGCCGGAAATCGTCGCCGCCGGCCGGGTGACACACTCTGCTGTGTGCCGCTGACTTTCGACGACCTCCTCACCCGTGCCCGAACCCTCGCCCGCCCCGGCCGGCGTGCGCTCCTGGGCATTTGTGGCAGCCCCGGCGCCGGCAAGACGACACTCGCCGAGAACCTCGTACGGGAGCTGAACGGCACCGGGGAGCCCTGGGTCGCGCACGTCCCCATGGACGGCTTCCACCTCGCCGACGTCGAGCTGGAGCGGCTGGGCCGCCGGGACCGCAAGGGAGCGCCGGACACCTTCGACGCGGCCGGGTATGCGGCGCTGCTGGGGCGCCTGCGCGAGAGCGAAGAAGGCGACGTGGTGTATGCGCCGGGGTTCGAGCGGGTGCTGGAGCAGCCCGTTGCGGGCGCCGTGCCGGTGCCGCCGACGGCCCGGCTGGTGGTGACCGAGGGCAACTACCTGCTGCTGGACACCGGGGCGTGGACGCGCGTGCGCAGCCGGCTCGACGAGGTGTGGTTCTGCGAACTGGACGAAGAAGAACGCCTCCGCCGGCTGATCGCCAGGCACCAGGAGTTCGGCAAGGGGCACGAGGAGGCGGTGGAGTGGGTGTTGCGCAGCGACCAGCGCAACGCGGAGCTGGTCGCCGCGACCCGCGACCGGGCGGACCTGGTGGTGCCGGTGGGCGAACTCGCCCTCAAGAGCTGACCGCGCGAAGGGTCAGCTGCGGCTCCCCCCGTTCGTCGTCGGCGCCGATCACCGCGGTGAAGGCGGAGGTTCCGATGCGCAGTGCCTCCCCGTCCCGTTCGACGGACACCGTGAGCGGCGCCGCGGAGCCGTACCGAACGGCGAACACATGCAGGTCGTCCGGTGCGCCCGGGACCGGACCCGCCTCCAGGGCGGTGGAGCTCACCAGGTGGCGCCAGCCCTCGTCGGGGTTGCCGTAGCCGCGCGGGTCGGCGGCGAGCGCGAACGCCGCCTGTTCCTGGGTGAGTTCCGCACGGGCGTCGAAGTGCTCCGCACCCTGCGCCTGCGGATGGGTGAGACGGAGCGTGCCCGCCGAGGCCACCGCGCCCTCGGCCGTCCGGCGCACCCGGTCCCCGTCGTCGGCCGCGTAGGGCAGGCCGGCGAGCAGATACGGCTCTCCGCGCAGGCGTTCCAAGGCGACCGTCGTCCACAGGCTCGTGCCGTCGGTGACGTACAGGGACCGCACGTGCCGCAGGACGTGGTCGCGGCCGACCACCGGCTTGGTGACCAATTTCGCCGCCAGGCCGTCGGTGCGCACGTCCCTGACCCGGACCTCGCCCATGGGACGGCAGAACACGAATCCGTCCAGCACCGGGCCGAAGCCGTGCTGGCGGTTCACGGCCGCCGGCAGGTAGTAGGTGCCGTCCGCCTCGACGACCGACGGGGTCATACGGTCGTCGAAGGCCACCGAGACGGTGCCCGCCCGGAGCTGGTGGCGGGCGGGCTCGGTCGAGGGTGTGCGGTGCCAGCGGGTGGGGTCCTGGATCTGCCAGACCAGCATCCAGGCGAAGTGCCCGTCGACGCCGCCGTCGGGCCCCGCCGCATGCCGCCCCCAGCGGGTGTCGCCCCGGTAGCGGCCCAGGTCGGAACCGATGCGACGGCTGAAGTAGCGCAGGCCGAGGACCGATTCGAAGCCGGAGTGCTGCTCGCTGTAGCGGGGGCCGCCGCTGTCGAAGCCGCCGCCGGTGAGGCGGGCGTCGATGTAGCGGGCGAGGCCGTCGCCGTCCTCGGCGAAGATCTCCTCGCCGCTGACCCGGTGGGCCTGGGCGAGGAAGGAGAGGGAGATCGGGCCGTAGTTGTTGTCGTAGGCGCCGCCGTGCTCGGGAGGCAGCAGGGCGCCCCGGTCGCGCACTCGGTGCGCGCGGATCTTCTCGGTGTAGAGGCCGATCGCCCGGCCGCGGACCGACTCGCCTTCCTGCGGTGGGAGATGGCGTGCCAGCATCAGGCCGCCGACCACGCAGCCGATGGCCTGGTTTCCGGCCTCCTGCGGGTTGAAGAAGGTCGCCTCGGTCAGCCAGCGCCAGTATCCCCGTGCCACGTCGAGCAGTTGAGTGCGCTGGTCGGCTTCGACCAGGCCGTCCGGTGCGTCGAGGATGTTGACCGCCTGGAGCAGCGCCCACACGGTGCTCGGCCAGTCGCCGATGGGGTGGGCACCCGCTTCCAGGACGTAACGGGCGTACGGGAAGCCGGAGTTGCGGATCCGCAGGTTCGGGTAGCCGGGGTTGTCCTCGGCGTAGACGCGCTCGTTCAGGTGGAAGGCGAGGCTGCGGTGCACGGCCTCCGGCAGCCTCGGGTCCTTGGTGCGATGCAGGGCGAGCACCAGCAGGGACGTCAGGCCGAGCGAGGTGTCGCCGATGTCGTCGACGCAGTCGGGGCGTTCGAGGTTGCCCTCGGGGGTGAGGCGCGCGAGGGCCTGCTCGGTGACGTCGGCGAGGACGGCGTCGTATGCCTCCGGGGTGTCCGGCAGGTCGTGCAGCGGGCCGAGCTGGCGTGGGAGGTGCAAGGAGATCAGCCCTTCATGCCTGAGATGTGGCGCGCAGTGTGAGGGTCAGTGTCTGCGGTCCGTGTCCGCCGAGGTAGACGCGGTTCCCGGTCGTCGCGTCGGTGCCGCCGACCACGGTGTAGTCCTGCCCCGGGTCGTAGCGCAGTACGTCGCTCCGGTCCGGTCCGGCGAGCGGTTCGCCCGTCTCGACGGCGGCCTCGACCCGGATCTCGTCGTCGCCGACGCGGTAGGTCAGCGGCCCGGTCGTCAGGCACCAGCGTCCGTCGCCGAGCGGTACGGCGCCCTGCGCCTCGCCGCCCGGCCGGAAGGTCAGTTCGAGGGCCCAGGGCACCGATGGGCCGCTGATGTCGATCCGCAGGTCGGCCCCGTCCTCCCGCAGCTCGACCTCGACTCGGGTCGTGTGGGAGACCTCGTCCTGAGGGCGGTCGGGGAAGGCCATCGCCGCGGAGAAGCGGCCGTCGTCCACCAGACGGTAGGCGCCGTCGTCGCGCCTGAGGTCCTTCGGGAGCGGCTGGTAGTAGGCGGTGGTGAGGGTCTGGGTGAGCCGGTACCGGTTGTCGGCGAGCTGTTCCATGTCGGCGGCGCGGAACGGACCCAGGTCGAAGAACACCCGCGACAGGCGGACCGCGTCGAGGACGACGGCACCGGCGAACAGGCGCAGGAAGGTGGGATTGCACGCGAGGCCCGAGCGGATGCGCCGGTGTTCGGGCACGTCGGAGCCGCCGTACACCACGGTGTGCGCGGTGGCCGAGGCATGTACGGCGAGGCGTGCGGTGGGGAGGTAGCGGTCGCGCGGGAGCTTCTCGGCGTCCGGAGCCGGCAGGGTGCGGCACAGATCCGGGGTGAGGAGGGTCTGGGCGAGCAGGTCGGGGTCGTTGATGCCGTCGGCGGCCGCCAGGCGGGCCGCGCGGGCGAAGTCGCCCCGGCCGGTGCGGATCGCGAGCAGCCTGTACTGCGGCAGGTAGGGCCACAGCGCGAACGACTGCCCCTGGTCCTGGCGGCGCGAGTGGACGGTTTCCACCGTGCCGTCCGGCCTGATCAGGTCCAGGGTCGCGGCGAGGTTGCGTTCGACGGCGTCCAGCAGGTCGGTACGCCCGAGCACCTCGGCCAGCAACAGCAGCGACGGGTTGGTGACGATGGACGCGTAGACGGCGCTGCGTTCCGAGTACAGGCCCTCGGCGTCGATGTCGACGCCCTCGGCGAGCCACTCCTCGACACGCGCGAGCAGCCGGTCGTCCGGGAACGACCGGTGCAGCCGGGCCAGCGCCGCGGTCAGCTCCCAGCGGTGGTTCGGGGTGTGCACCCCGCCGGTCAGGAGAGGGCCGGTGGCTGCGCCCGCGATCTCGGCAAGCGCCGTAGTGACATCAGCCAGTTCCGGCCCCGCGCCCGCGGCGAGGACGTACGCGTCACAGACGTCGTTGACGGTGAACGCGGAGTCCGGCGGTGACTGCACGTTGTCGCCGCCCGCAAAGAGGCCGGAGGCCGTCTGCAGGGACCGCAGGGCACGGAGGTGGATCAGCGCGGCGGCGACGGCCCGCTCGCTGCCGTGCAGGGCCGACTCCGGCGAGCGGTACGCCGCGACCAGGGTCTTCACCCGCCGGGCCAGGGCGCGGTGCGGCCCGATGAATTCCGCCGACGGGTCGGCTGCGAGCAGGGCGGCCGATCCGTCGGCGGCGACCGCCGCCGCGCGGACGAACTCGTGGTCGGGCGGGGTGGGCAAGGTCAGTCCTTCAGTCCGGCATTGATGTCGGCGCTCATGACGTAGCGCTGGAAGACCAGGAAGATCACGATCAGCGGGATCATGGAGATGACCGAGGCGCCGAGCAGGACCGACCAGTTGATGTTCTGCGCGCCGACGATGCTCTGGATGCCGATCTGCACGGTGAACTTGTTGGGATCGTTGAGCATCAGCAGGGGCCAGATGTAGTCGTTCCAGCGCCACTGGAAGGACAGGATGGCGAGGGTCAGCATGATGGGCCGGGAGAGCGGCACCATGATCCGCAGGAAGATCGACAGTTCGCGGGCGCCGTCGATGCGTGCCGCTTCCACGAGTTCGTCGGGAACCGTCAGGAAGAACTGGCGGAACATGAAGCATCCGGTCGCGGTGAGCACCGCCGGGAAGATGATGCCGGCGAACGAGTTGTAGAGGCCTAGGTTGCGGACCACCAGGAACTCCGGGGCGAGCATGACCTCGCCCGGCAGCATCGTGGTGGCCAGGATGCAGATGAAGAACGCCTTCAGCCACCTGTTGTCGTACTTGGCCAGCGCGTACCCGGTGCAGCAGCTCACCCCCACCGTGAGGATCGTCGTGATCACACACACGATGGTCGTGTTGATGAAGAACTGGGAGAAGTTGGCACTGCGCCACGCCGTCAGGTACCCGGACAGGGTGGGGTGGTGCGGAACCAGCGTCAGCGGATAGGAGAACAGGTCGCTGGCCGGCTTGAGGGAGCTGAGGATGAACCACAGCACCGGCAGCCCGTAGAGGCACGCGAGGATCCACAGCAGGGTCGTCGCGGACACCGCCTGCCGGATCCCACCGCTCGCCGCGCCGCGGGTCCGCTTCCTGGAAACCGTCCGTCCGGGACCGGCGTCGACCTTGCGAGGCATGTCTGTGGTTGTCATCGGTTCTCCACCCGCCGGTTGACGATCAGCTGGATGATCGCGACGGCCATCAGGATGAGCATGAGCACGAACGACGCGGCGCTCGCATAGCCGATCTGGCCCCGTTGGAAGCCGGTCTGGTAGATGTACTGGACAAGCAGGTTGTTCGAGGTTCCGGGTCCGCCGTTGTTCAGGGAGACGAACACCGGGTATTCCTTCATCGCGTTGATCGTGTTGAGCAGGATGACGATGAAGGAGGTCGGCGCGATGCTCGGCAGCGTGATGCTCAGGAACTGGCGCCATGGTCCGGCGCCGTCGAGCGATGCCGCCTCGTAGTACGACACCGGTACGTTCTTGATCGCCGCGATGAACAGCAGCATCGTGAAACCCGTCCACATCCAGGACGCCGCCATCACCACCACGAACAGCGACAGGTCCGCGTCCGACTGCCATGGAACGGCGCTGCCGCCGAGCTTCTCGATGACGTAGTTGACCAGCCCGAAGTTCTCACCGAACAGCCACCGCCACAGCACACCCACGACGATGGGTGACAGCAGCCACGGGATGAAGAAGATGACGCGGGCGACCGACGAACCCTTGGCGTGCTTGTTCACCACCAGGTTGGCCGCGAGCAGCGAGAGCGCGAAGTTCAGCGGCACGAAGAGCACGGTGTACAGAAGCGTCCGGGTCAGCGCGTCGTAGAACGTGGAGTCCCCGAACAGGTTGTGGTAGTTGTCCAGTCCGATGAACTGGAACGCGCCCACACCGGTGTAGTTCGTGAAGGAGTAGACGAGCCCGATCACCGCCGGCCAGACGAAGAACAGCGCGAAGAGCACGACATTGGCCGCGATGAGGGTGAGCGGCGCAAGGGTGTACTTACTGCGTCTCCTGGGAGGGCTCGCGGACACGACCGAGGCGCGTTTTGTCATCTTCCTGACTCCGTGCTGGTGAATGGGTTGCGGTGGGTTCACGCGATGAGCCCGGCATCGTGTGGGCGTGCAGGGCCGGGAGGCGCTGTCGAGACACCGCCTCCCGGCCCTGTGGCCTACGATCCGCCGCCGACCTGCTGGTTGTAGCCGGCCACGATGTTCTCCAGGGCCTTGTCGGACGACTGCTGGCCGTTGACCGCCTTGCCGAGTTCCGTCTTGGTCGGGTCGGTGGTGATGCTCTTGCCCTTCAGCGCCCACTCCGTCTGCGCACCGTTGAAGTAGCCGGAGATCGGGGCGTAGAGCGGGATCTCCTCGTTGTACAGCTTGAACGCCGACTGCGCCGCGTCGGACTTGAAGGGGTAGTTCGGGGTCAGCCCGCTCTCGACGGGGAGGAACCCGGAGCTCTCGACCAGTTCGGTGTACTGCTTCGGGTCGTACACCCAGGTCATGAACTTCTTCGCGGCGGTGGCCGCGGCGCCGTTGTTGTTGAAGCCCACCATCAGGCCGCCGGCATTGACGTCGCTGGCCTGCACCGGCTGGGCGGGGGTCGGGACGCTCGCCCAGTCGAACTTCTTGATGCTGTCCGCGAACGCGGCGACCTGCCACACGCCGGACCAGTAGGCGACCACGTCACCGCTCTGGAACATCGCGGACGGGTCGGCGCCGCTGGTCCACACCGACTTCGGCATGGTCTTGTCGTCGTTCCATCCGACGAAGGTGTTCACGGCCTTCTTGGTCGCTGCGTCCACCGAGAACTTGCCGGAGGAATCCGCGTGGACGTACTTGCCGCCCATCTCGTACACCATGGCGCGCAGCCGCGACGGCGACTGGTCGAAGGTCAGGGAGTACTTGGCGCCGGTCTTCTCCCGGACCTTGTTCGCGGCCGCGATGAAGTCGGTCCAGGTCCAGGTCTTCGAGGGCGAGGCCGGGTAGGAGACGCCGGCCTTCTTGAAGAGCGTCTTGTTGATGTACAGGCCGGACGCGGTGACGTCCGAGGGGATGGCCAGCACCTTGCCGGAGGAGTCCTTCGCCAGGAAGTTGGCGTTGATGTTGTAGCTCTTGTTGCCGGCGATGGAGCTCAGGTCGATCAGCTTGTTCGACCAGATGGGGTCCAGCGCCGGTACGGCCGCCACGTCGGGCAGAGCATTCGCCTGCGCGGAGTTGTGCAGCTTCGTCGTGTAGCCGTCGTAGGGGATGTTGACGAGCTTGACGTCGACGCCGGCTTCCTCCTTGTACTGCGCCACCAGCTTCTTCCAGCCCGCGTCCTGCCCCGGAACCGTGGAGATCCAGAACGTCAGCGACTTGGAGTTCCCGCCCGAGCCGGACCCCGACCCGCCGCAGGCGGTGAGCAGAAGGGCACCTGCCGTGGCCACGGCAGCGAGGGGAACCACACGACGTATGCCGCCGCGGCCGAGTCGGCGGGAGCGCCGCACACCCACACTGGTCATTTTCTTCCCTTTTCGTCGTACTGGACGGAGCACGGCGCCAGCCGAGGCGGCACGGGTGCATTTTGCAGGAAATTTCGCTTTCCGGGGGCACGGCCTCGCCCGGCCGCGTCGCCTGGAGCGGGTGGAGTCCCCGGCCATGAGGGCCGTCGTCGCACAAGCACGCCCTCGTGCGACTGCCGTACTTCGCGTACGGGCGGGAGGCTCACCCGGAGTCGGCATCCCGGCCGACTTAGAAAGCGCTTGTCCGGACATTGGCACGTCGAGTCGGAGGCCGTCAATCCTTAGCCCCCGCGGCCTCGGTCACGGTTTGGACTCCTCGCGAAACCGCGAGCCGGGCGGCGCCCACGACGGTGCCGAGATCACCGACCGTGCTGCTGACGACTTCGGTGGGCCAGCTGAGCCGGGCGAGTTCCGCCCGCACACCGGGCAGTACCTGCGGGTCTGCGCCGGTGCTGCCGCCCAGGACGATCAGCCCCGGGTCCAGTACGGCGGTCACGGCGGCGGCGAGACGGCCCACGTCGGTGGCGTGGCGGCCGATCACGGCGCGGGCCGCCACCCTGCCCTCCCCCGCCAGGGCGAAGAGCTGCTCGGCGGTGCGCGGGCAGGGCCCGTCCTCGTCCTGCCAGGCCTCGGCCGCCCGGCGCAGCAGCGAGCGCGCGCCGATGTACTCCTCCAGGGCCTCGTGGCGCGGCTCGCGGCCGTCGTCCCAGGGGTAGGGCAGCCGGGCCAGCTCACCGGCGGCGCCGTTGGCTCCGCGCAGCACCTGGCCGCCGACCACGATGCCGAGGCCGATTCCGACGCCGATCCGCAGATAGCCGAAGGTGTGCCGGCCGCGCGCGGCGCCCTCGTGCAGTTCGGCGAGCGCGGCGCAGTTGACGTTGTTCTCGAGGTGGACGGGAACGCCGGGCGGCAGGGCGACGGCCATGGCGTCGAAGACGGGGCCCGCCTTGGCCGTGGCGGGGCGCATGCGGGCGCCCTCCTTCTCGCGTGCGGTGACGTCGCCGACGGCGACGACGACGGTGCGCAGCGGGGCGCCGGCAGGCAGCGCGACGAGTGCCTCGCGCACCACGTCGGCGGCCTCGTCGCGGGTGCCTGTGGCCTGGGCGAGCAGGGTGCCGTCCAGGGCGCAGCCACGCACCCGGGTCAGGGCGGGGCCGAGGTCGACGGCGAGCACGGCGCCGGCGGCGGGTCCGAGACCGTAGACGGCGGCGGAACGGCCCGTGCCGCCGGACGCGGTGCCGGAGTGGGCGGCCAGCTGCGCGCTCTCCAGCTCCGCGACGGCGGAGGACACGGTGGGTTTGGACAGGCCCGCCAGGCTGGCGAGCTGCGGCCGGGTCGCGCTGCCCGCCTCGGCGAGCACGGCGAATACCGCGCTCGCGCTCTCGGTCAGACGGGGGGCTTCCGCCACGTCGTGTATCACAGTTCTCCCACGGGTCACGGGCCGCTCAGTGGTCGAGTGCGCGATGCCTCTTGACGCACTGTACTTCGTTAGTTAACTTCCTAACGAACTTCACGGTACTCGCCTGCCGTGTCCGTCTGAAGCCCGTCCCGGGGCTTCCCTAGTTCACCAACTCCCGTAATCTCAGGCACGGTTCGCCCACCGAGCTCTCCGCTGGGTGTGCCGCAAAAGACCGGTCGGTCGTCTGCGGCACCGTCGTGGCCGGTCGCGCAGTTCCCCGCGCCCCTTCCGGGCGCTCCCGGACCGCGTCGTCCAGCGCAATGACGAAAGAGGTTCCGTGCAGGACTCCACGCCCCTCGTGGTCGGCATCGACGTGGGCGGCACCAAGACACATCTGCGTGCCTACGCCGATACGGAGCTCGTCGCCGACCATGTCCGGACGAGCAGCGGCTGGCGGCCGCACGACCCTGTGGCCGCCGCCGGCTGGCTGGCGGCGCTGGCCGCCGACGCGCTGCCGCCGGGCGCCCGCCCGGCGGCCGTCGCCGTGGGCGGCCATGCCTGTGAGACTCCGCGCCAGTGCGCCGGGATACGTACCGCCCTGCAACAACACTTCGACGCGCCCGCGCTGGTCGTGGGCGACGCCGAACTGCTCGTGCCCGCCGCGGGACTGCACAAGGGCGTCGGCCTGGTCGCCGGCACCGGTTCCGTCGCGGTGGGCCGGCTCGCCGACGGGACCTCGGTCCAGGTCGGCGGCTGGGGTGCGGTGCTCGGCGACGAGGGCGGCGCGGCCGGTCTCGTCCGCGAGGCCGCACGGGCCACATGGGCGGCGCACGACCGCGGGGAAAAACCCGACGAACTCGCCCGGGGTCTCCTCGCATCCTTCGACGTCTCCGAAGTACCGGCGCTCGGCGCGGCGTTGGAGAGCGCCTCGGACGTCTCCGCCCAGTGGGGCCGACATGCGCCGGTCGTGTTCACGGCCGCCGAGGCAGGTTCGCCGATCGCCCGCGCGGTGATCACCGAGGCCGGCCGTTCGCTGGCCGCGCTCGTGGAACGGCTCGCCGCGCGCGGGGTCGTGGTGGACGACGTGGTGGTCGCGGGCAGCACCGTCCTCGCCCAGGCCTCCCTGTACGGCGCGTTCGCGACAGCGCTCGCGAGGTCCGTGCCGGGAGCACGTCCGCAGCCGCTGCGCGCACCGCCGGTGGAGGGTGCGGTGGCCATGGCCCGTTCGATCCTGTGAACCGGTCGGCCCGCGTTCACGCACACGACACGTCACGGCCGCCGGGCTCTCGCCGACGGGACAGGACCCGGCCGTAGATCTTCGCTCAAAGCTTCACGGGACGCCCCGGATTCGCACATCTCATGCGCCCCGCGGGACATCTCTGATCGCACGATCTCCTCCTGGCCGCAGGGCCGCAGAACTGAAGAGAGGCACACGCATGCCGTCACCTGCCGGGCACCGCTCCTCGTCGAACGCCGGTCGACCGACCGTCAACAGGCGGGGGTTCCTCAAGACCTCCCTGGGCGCCTCGGCCGGTGTGCTGGCCGCGCCCACCTTCGTGACGTGGCTGGGCGCCGCCGACGCCAAGGCCGCCACGACGCCCGCGGCCTTCGTCGACGACTACAGGACCAATCTCCCGACGAACCTCACGCCCGAGACCAACGCGGTCGTCCGTGTGCTCGGCGGGTTCGCACAGATATGGAAGACCGGCGGCGCCTGGAACACCGGCACGCCCCTGCGGCCCGAGATACTGCGCGCCAACATGAGCTACTGCGCCCGCATCACCGCCGCGCGCACGGACGCGCAGGCGAAGGAGGCGTTCCTCTACGACCGCCAGCACCAGAGCTACGCGATGATCGCGGGCCTCGGTCCGCTGTCCGACCTGTACAAGGCGGGCGCCAAGGCCGTCACGTCGATCACCAGCGCGCCGGACGGCACACCGCCCGCCAAGATCGACGACGCGGTGCCCGCGGACGCCCCGGCCGGCTCCGCGCTCGGCGCCGGCTCGCACGACTCCGCGCTCGGCAAGGTGGCCGAACTGGTCGACACCCTGCGGGGCAACTGGGCCTCGGGCAACCCGTCCAAGTACGCCTACCTGTACCCGCGGCCGTGGCGCATGAACGAGGACAGCGAGGTCGTCGACACAGGGAAGACGGACGCCCTCGGCTTCCCCGTCTACGACTCGAAGGTGGTCGTCGCCCCGCAGCTGCTGCGCCAGCGCAACACCTCCCCGGCGGACGACGGCGGCTTCCCCAGCGGCCACACCAACGCCTTCCACCTGGCGGGCCTCGCCTACGCGTACGCCGTACCGGAGCGTTTCCAGGAGCTGGTGACGCGGGCGTTCGAGCTCGGCCACACCCGGATCATGGCGGGCATGCACTCCCCCGTCGACGTCATGGGCGGCCGCATCATGGCCACCGCGCTGGCCGCCGCCACCCTCGCCGACCCGGCGAACACCGCCCTCAAGGCCGCGGCCCGCGCCCAGGCCCTCGCCTACTTCGAGGCGCAGACCGGCACCACGGCCGACACCCTGTACGCGTACGCACACTCGGACGACACCGACCCGTACGCGGACCGGGACGCCAACGCCCGTGCGGTCCGGCGCCGGCTGACGTACGTGCTGACCCGTCACGGCCGCAGCGAACCGCTGACCGTTCCGAAGGGCGCGGAGGTGCTGCTGGAGACGCGGCTGCCGTATCTGGACGCCGACCAGCGGCGCGAGGTGCTGCGCACGACCGCGCTGCCCTCCGGGTATGTGCTGCTGGACGGCTTCGAGCAGTGGGGGCGGCTGAACCTGTTCGCCGCGGCCGACGGTTACGGCGCCTTCGACTCCGACGTGACCGTCACGCTCGACGCGGCGGCGGGCGGCTTCGGCGCGGCCGACAGCTGGCGCAACGACATCTGCGGCGACGGCGGCCTGACCAAGCGGGGCAGCGGCACACTCACCCTGACCGGCCACAACAAGTACACGGGCGGCACCGTGGTGAAGGACGGCGTACTGGCCACCGCCTCGTCCCACGCGCTGGGCCACGGCGAGGTCCGGGTGTCGGGCGGCACGCTGCGGCTGCAGCGGCCCGTGCAGGTGCACGGTGGGTACGCGCAGGAGTCGGGTGCGCTGGAGCTGACGCTGCGCTCGGGTCACGAGCCCGCTCTCAAGGTCACGCGCCGCGCCGTCCTGGGCACGGGGAGCGTTCTGACACTGCACCTCGACGCCGACAAGCCGCCGGCCGCGGGTGGCACGGTGCGGGTCCTGTCCGCTGCAAGGCTGCGTGGCCAGTTCGACCGCATCGAGCTGAACTCCGACCGGCTGCGGGCCGTACCCGTCTACACGACGGAAGGTCTGTCGGTACGACTCCTGAAGCGGTAACGCCCGGGAGGCGGGAGCTGATGCGACAGTAGGGCCCATGGGATGGGCCCGGATCGCTCCCGCCCCCTCGCGGTCCGTGTCACCGCGGGGCGGATGATGGCGCACGAACAGCACTCGGTCCTCGAACCGGGCACACACGACGACGAGGAACAGCCGCCGCCGGCGACGGCGCCCGAGCGGTCGCCCCGCCCGCGCAGGCGGTGGCTGCTGCCGCTCCTCGTCGTCGTGCTGCTGGCCCAGATGGCCGCGGCGATGGTCACCACCGCCGTCCAGCAGACCCCGACGATCGACGAGCCCGTCTACGTCGCCACGGCGGCCGACTACCTGCACGAGCACCGGGTGCGTCTCAACCCCGAACACCCGCCGCTCGGCAAGCTGGTCATCGCGGTCGGGGTGGCGATCGCCGGTCCGCACCTCGACACCTCGTACAAGGGAGATCAGGGGCAGTTCGGGCGGCATCTGCTGTACGAGTCCGGCAACGATCCATGGCGGCTGATGTTCTGGGCGCGCCTGCCGATGATCGTGCTGACGCTGCTGTTCGGGTTCGTCGTGTTCGCCTTCGCCCGTGAACTCGCGGGCGCCGCGGCCGGGTTGGCGGCGCTCGCCCTGTACGTCTTCTCCCCCGATGTGATCGCACACGGCTCGCTGGCAACGCTCGACGTGCCCGCGGCCGGGTGCGTGCTGACGTCGGCGTGGCTGCTGTGGCGGGCGCGCAGGCGGCCCCGGCTGTACGTCCCACTGGCCGGAGTGGCGCTCGGGGCGGGGCTGGCGACCAAGATGAGCGTGCTCCCGGCGGTTCCGGTGCTGTTGGCGCTGGCCGCTTGGTCGGTGTGGCGGGCGGGGCTCGAGAACCGCCGCAAGAGGGCGGCTCTCGGTGCCGGCGTGGCGGCGGTGGCCGCCGTGGCCGTCGTATGGGTGTCGTATCTGGTGGTCGACCCAAGGCTGCGGTGGACGCCGGAGCGGCCCGTGCCCGCAGTGCACGGGTTGAAGGGGCTGCTCGTGCGGCTGCTGCCGTTGCCGGCGTCGTACCGGGACGGGATGCGGATTCAGTTCGGTCTGGAGGACTACCCGTGGCAGGGCTTCCTGTTCGGGCATCTGTACACCGGGTCCCGCTGGTACTACCTGCCGGCCGCGCTGCTGGTGAAGACGCCGCTCGGCATGCTCGTCCTGTGGGTGGCCGGGGCGGCGGTGCTGCTGGCGGTGCGGCGGCTGCGGCCCGCGGCGCCGTACGTGCTGGTGCCCGCCGGGGTGCTGCTGGCCGCGGCCATGACCGGGTCGCGGGACTTCGGGACCCGGTACGCGATTTTCGTGCCGATGTTCCTGGCGGTGGCCGCCGGCTGTGTGCTCGCCGTGCGGTGGCGGTGGGCGCCCCTCGTGACGGCAGCGCTGGTGCTGTTCGTCGCGGTCAGCTCGCTGCTGACGTATCCGTACTATCTGCCGTACTCCAACGAGGCGTTCGGCGGTCCCGCCAAGACCCGTCTGCGGCTGCACGACTCCAACGTGGACTGGGGCCAGGACCTGGGCCGGCTCGCCGACCGGCTGCACGAGCGGTACCGGGGCGAGCGGATCTGGCTGGTGTACAAGGGCAGCGGAGTGCCTTCGTACTACGGCATCGACGCGTCCGATCCGCGCCAGGTGCCCCCGCGTCAGGTGCACGGGCTGCTGGTCGTGTCGGACTCCGCGGTGGCCAAGGCGCGGGGCCGGTTGGCCGCTTTGATCCGCAGCAGTCGGCCGGTCGACGACGTCGGGCATTCGATCACGGTCTATCGGCGGTGACGGCGGCGCCGGATGCCCTCGTACAAGCCCTGGTCACGACGGTGTGTGGGCTATGTTGAAGCACTGTGGGAGACAAAGGAGGCGCACCGGTGTCATCGCCGCAGCAGGCACGCGCACAGGCGTCCGCGATCACCTCGGGCAAGACGGCTCCGGAAGCCGAGGCGGCCCCGGCCTCCCAGCTCAGAACACTCTTCGACCGGCCCCGGCTCTCCCCCGGCCAGCGGCGCATCGCCCAGTACCTCATCGAGCACATCACCGAGGCGGCCTTCCTGTCGATCACCGACCTCGCCGAGCGCGTCGGCGTGAGTCAGCCCTCGGTGACGCGGTTCGCCGCGGCGGTCGGCTTCAGCGGCTACCCCGCGCTGCGCGAGAAGCTCCAGTCGATCGCCCTCGGCACCCTGGCCGGCGGCCCCGCCGCGACCGAGGAGAACGGCAGCAACGAGCTGCAGGCCGCGGTCGACGCCGAGATCGAGAACCTGGAGAACCTGCGGCGCGACTTCGCCGACCCCGACCAGCTGATCGACCTCGGCCGCAAGCTGTCGGCGTCCACGCCCCTGACCGTCCTGGGACTGCGCATCTCGGTCTCGCTGGCCGAGTACTTCGCCTACGCCGCGCGCCGTATCCACCCGGACGTGCGGCTGGTGACGTGGGGCGGCAGCGTCGCCTACGACGCGCTGTTGCAGTCGCGTGAGGCGGGCGGCACCTGGGTGCTGGCCTTCTCGATGCCCCGGCACGCCCAGGAGACGCTCACGGCCGTCCGGGTCGCGCGCAGCGCCGGGCTGAAGGTCGCCCTGGTCACGGACCTGGCACTGGGGCTCGTGGCCGACGAGGCGGACGTCGTCTTCGCCACCGGCACCGGCTCCCGCCTGGTCTTCGACTCCTACGCGGCGCCCGGCGTGATCGCCGCCGCGCTGCTGCAGGCCATGACCGACGCCGATCCCGAGCGCACCCAGGCGCGGCTCGAGGAGTACGAGCAGATCTCCGAGCAGCACCAGTTCTTCCTGCGCGACTGATCCGGCGCCCGCGACCGATCCGGTGTTACAGCCGAATTACAAAGGGACCTTTCACAACATACTGCGCATGAATGTTTTCATGCTTCTTGCAAACCGGACGGCATATATAAATACTTCTCACGGATCGCGCACCGGCCCACTCCGGACACGTTCCGCACCCCTGTCCCACCCGCATCAGCCCGGAGAAAGCCGACGGTCCGCCCATGCGCCTGCACCATCCGCCGCGCCGGCGCCGTCTGCTCTCCCGGGCTCCTGCACGGACACCCGAAGCCGCCGTCTCCTACCCGCGTCGGCGCCCAGGGTGTTCGGTCGGGCCTCGCCTCCGCGAGCGCCCTTGGCGGCCCCGGTCATCCCCTAGACCGGGGCCGCCCGCCCACGTCGGACCACCCCCACACGACGCCGCACACCCGGAAGCGATGATCATGCAACTGACGACCACGCGCATCAGCCCGGACTGGCCGTGCCAGGTCAAGACGCCCGGCTCCTACGACTGGGAGCGCTCGGCAGCCAAGTGGCTGCGCGAACTGGTGCCGGCCCGCTACGGCAGCTACCCGGCCCTGATGCGCCACCCCGTGCTGCTGGCCCGCCATGCGCAGATCCAGGTCCAGCACGAGATCCGCGTCGCGCGCACCGCACTGCAGACCGCACGCGCCGATCTGCCCGCGCTGGGCCTGCCCGAGTCTGTCATCGAGCACACGATCAAGCTGTATGCGGCGGAGGTACTGCAGCTGCAGCACATCGCGCGCAGCGTCCGGGCGGTCACCCAGGCCCTGATCGACTCCGGACGCTGACGGCGGCGGCCGGGCCTGAACGGCATGATTCGCGCCACGCGTGGCACCCGTGGTGAGCATGAGCACCACGCAGTTGCGCAGGCGCGAACCGGTCACCACGGTGCTGACCTGGCAGGTGCGTCCCGGCCGGGAAACGGAGTTCGAGAAGTGGACCCGCGGGATCACCCGTTGCGCCAGTCGGTTCCCCGGCAACGAAGGCGTCTCCTGGCTGCGTCCCGAGGGTGGCCCCCGGTATCACGCGGTGCTGCGCTGGTCCGATCCGCAGCGGCTGGCGCAGTGGCTGGAGTCCGCTGAACGGGCCGAGTGGCATGCGCGGCTCGAGGGGATCGCCACGGAGGTGGGCGAGGAGCGGCAGTCGACCACCGGGATGGAGACCTGGTTCAGCCTGCCGGGCACCACGGCACAGTCCCCGCCCCGCTGGAAGATGGTGCTGACCACGTTCCTCGGCGCCTATCCGTTCACCCTGCTCATCCAGTGGCTGGTGACGCCCCGCACCACGGCCTGGCCCCTGCCGCTCAGGGCGGCTGTGTTCCCCTGCGTGCTACTGCCGCTGCTGACCTATCTGATCATGCCGCTGCTCAGCCGGTTGTTCCGGTTGTGGCTGTACCCGCCGCCGGACGACTGACGGGCCGGGCGGACCCGGCGTCCACTTCGACACGTCGGCTCTTCTCCTTTCGAGTGAAGCCAGGGCCGGATGGACCACGATCGAACCCGCCCTGTTGTGCGATGCTCGACGCGTGACGAGTAAGCCCGCCACTCCGGCGGAGTCCAGCACCGCGGCCGACACCGTCGCGCTGGCCCAGGTCGTCGCCAGGCAGCGCGCCGAGATGGACCGACTGCGCCATCTGGCGGCCATGTCGGCTGTCCTGGAGCAGGCCAAGGGTGTGGTCATGGCACTGACCGGCTACTCCCCCGGCGCCGCGGAGAAGGAGCTGCAGCGACGGGCCGCAGCCGCCGGCCGTACCGTGCTGGAGGAGTGCTGGATCACCCTCGGCAGCCTGCCGCCGCCGGGCGGTGCCGCCCCCGTCCCGGAGCCCGCCGTCCTGACCGAGTCCGCCGTGCCGCCCTCGCGGGACGCGTCCGCGAACTGGGGTTCCGCGGCGCTCGGCGCTCTCGGCAGGGAGCTCGTCCGTGTCACCACACCGCAGGACCTCGCCTCCTGCCTGCTGGAGCGGCTCGCCCCCGAGGTGGGCGCCGACGCGGTCATGATCTATGCGCGACGGGCCGCCGGAGGTCTCGAACTGGTAGGCCACGCCGGCATCGACGCCACCCTCGCCGCCCAGTGACAGCAGATCCCACCGCTGAACCGGGTCCCCGCCCTCGATGCCCTGCGGGCGGGCGAGCCGCGCTGGCTGGAGGACGCCGCCGCGGACCGCAGACGTTACGTGCTGATCGGGGACCCGTCCGACCGCTGGCGTTCCCGCGCCTGGCTGCCCGTGCCCACCGGTGCCTCACCGAGTGTCTGCATCGGGATCCTGCGCACCCGCAGCAGGCCGTTCAGTGCGAGCGAGCGGGCTCATCTGCAGGCCGCCGCCCGGCTGTGCGCCGGGCGTCTGCGGGACTTCTCCACCGGTCCGCAGGCCGCCGTCGACGCCACCGAAACCGTGCAGGCCATGCAGGCCGTCTTCGAAGCGCTGCCCGGCCCTGCCATGCTGCTCACCCCGCTGCCCGGCGTCTCGGGCGTGATCGACGACTACCGCATCGACGCCGCCACCGCGCAGGCCGGCGACGTGGTCGGCGGCGCCGGGCCCGAGCTGGTCGGCCGGCGGTTCCGGGAGGCCTGTCCGGCCCTGGCGGGCGAGCCGCTGTGGCAGGGGCTGCGCAGCGCGCTGGCCACCGGAAAGCCGTACGAGAGCGCGCCGTTCGCACACCAGGAGGTCGTGGACGGTGTCGCGGAGCTGTCCACCTACACGGTGCGGGCGGCCCGGCTGGGCGACGGCCTCATCGTGACGTGGGTGCGGCACGGCTCCTCGGACCGCCAGGAACAGCGCCTCGCGGACGTGCAGCGGCTGGGGAGCCTCGGCTGGGCGAGCTGGAGCCTGGTCACGCAGGAGGCCATCTGGTCCTCGCGGGTCTTCGAGCTCCTCGGCCGCGCCCCCTGCGAAGGTCCCGTCGGCCTCACCGACCTGCCCGGCCTGGCCCTGCCCGAGGACGCGCCCGCGCTGGCCCGTGCCATCGGCGAACTCCTGGGCACCGGCCGCCCCTTCGACGTCCCGTTCCGCATCAGGACGGCGGACGGGCTACGGCATCTGCGGGCCGTCGCCGAGGCCGTGCCGGACGCCGCCGGCAGGCCCGTCGAGGTGCACGGCGTCGTGCAGGACCTCACCGCGCAGCGCAGCGCGGAGCTCGCCCTCGTCGAGAGCGAGCGGGCCGTCCTCACCCAGCACGACGTGCTGCGCGCCGAGCGGACACTGGCCGGCCGGCTGCAGCACGCCCTGCTCCCTCTGCCCACCCGGCCCGTGCGCCTGGCGGGGCTGCGCGTCGAAGTCGCCTATCTGCCCGCCCAGTCGGGCACCCACGTCGGCGGCGACTGGTTCAGCGCCATCGAACTGCCCGACGGGGACGCCCTCTTCGTCGTCGGCGACGTGGCCGGCCACGGCATCGACGCGGTCGCGACGATGGCCCAGCTCCGCTTCACCGCCAAGGGCATGGTCATCACCGGGTCCTCGCTGACAGGAGCGCTCGCCCGACTCAACGCGCTGCTGCTGCACTCCCGCGGGCCCCACAGCACCGCGACCATGGTCCTCGCCCGCTACGCCCCCGCCGAGCGCCGGCTGATCTGGGCGCAGGCCGGCCACCCGCCACCCCTGCTGCTGCGCGACGGCCAGGCGCACTTTCTCGACCGCCCCAGCGGCATCCTGCTCGGCGCGAGCACGACGCCGGACTTCGCGGAGGCGGAGTTGCCCCTCGCACCCGGCGACCGCGTCCTCCTGTACACGGACGGACTGGTCGAGCGGCCCGCGGAGGACCTCGACCGAGGCCTGAAACGGCTCTCCGAGGCCGTCCTCAGCCACGAGCCCGGCTCCTTGGTGCCCATGCTCGCCGCCATGCTGGAGGGTGAGCGGCGGGACGACGTCTGTGTGCTCGACATCCGGGTGCCGGCGGATCCGCAGTAGTCGGCGGGGCCCCGCGATGTCAGCCGTTGCCCGGGGCCGTCCGGGACTCCAGCGCGGCCCGGGTGTCGTTGCCGTAGACGCCGGTCTCGTCGCCCCGGATGCCGTACCAGAGCTGGAAGCGGGCCACCGCGGCCTTGAGGGTGGCGTCGTAGGTGCCGCCGGTGGATCCGCCCGCGTAGACGTCCGGGATGCGCAGCAGGCGTTCCTGAAGATCGGTCACGGCGGGGCCGCTGTCGCCCTCGCGCAGGGTGCCCGCGCCGTCGGGGTCCGACGCGGCGGAGGCGGAGGCGGAGGCGGTCGCGGTCGCGGTCGGCTCGGCGGACGCGGTGGGGCGGGGTTCCTGTACTGCGGCGGCATCGTTCCTGTCGTGCAGCAGCAGGGCGCCCGCGAAGCCGACGAGGGCGGCCGCGGCGACGGCGATCGTGACGGCGGCGCGGCGCAGTCCCGGCCCGAATCCGAGACGGCCGCCGCCGCGCGGTGCGCTGCCGTGCCCGGTGCGCACGGGCGGGAGTTCCTGTGTCTCGCCCTCGTCCCACGACTGCGGGTCCGGCACGGCGACGGGCTCGAGATCGCCGGTGCCCTGCTCCATCTCCTTGAACAGCTCCGCCAAAGCGTCGGTGCGGCGCGGGCGCAGGACCCGGATGGGCTCCAGCGGCAAACGGTCCTGCGGTGACCCGGATGCGGGCGGTATGGGCACTGCGCTCTCCTTCCGTCCCCGTTGCGGGGCCTTCGCCGTGCCCCGGGAATGGATACGCGCCCCGCGCCGCGAGAGTTCAGCAGCCCCGCACGAGGACACTCGGTTCCCTTCGGCAGCGCACTGAGTGCCATCCGTGCCGTCCGGATGCTACGTTCCCGTTCATGAAGACGGAGCCGACGGCCACGCGGCCACCCATGCGGGACGCCCTGGTCGCGGCGGCCTTCCACCTGTTCCTCGAGCGGGGATACGAGCAGACCACGGTGGACGACATCGTGGCGCTCGCCGGCGTCGGACGGCGGTCGTTCTTCCGCTACTTCCCCTCCAAGGAGGACGTGGTCTTCCCCGACCACGAGCGGTGCCTGGCCGAGATGACGGCGTTCCTCGCCGACAGCGGCGACGAGGACGAACCGGTGCAGCGGGTCTGTGACGCGGTGCGGATCGTGCTGCGCATGTACACCGAGAACCCGACCTTCTCCGTGCAGCGCTACCGCCTGACCAAGAAGGTGCCGGGACTGCGCGCGTACGAACTCTCGGTGGTGTGGCGCTACGAGCGCGCCTTCGCCGACCATCTGCGCGGCCGCCTCGCGGGCCGCCCGGACGGGACGCTGCAGGCCGACGTGATCGCGGCGGCGGTGGCGGCGGCGCACAACAACGCGCTGCGCTCCTGGCTGCGCTCGGACGGGCAGGGGGACGCGAGCGCCGCTCTCGACCACGCGCTGGGGTACGTACAGCAGGCCTTCGCCACTCCCCCGGCGCACGACGACGAGGAACCCGAGGACGTGGTGGTGGTCGTCTCCCGGCGTGGCGCACCGTTGTGGCGGGTGGTCCAGGAGATCGAGAGCGCTCTGGAACAGGACTGACCGGAGCCGCACATTGAGGGTACGCAGTGTCTTTACGTATGACACTCAGTGCCATACATTGATGGCGTGCACGGTGGCACGGCGACCGGGCACGTGCGTGCACGGTTGACCCGCGCACGCGGGATTCCGGGCCGAGCGCAGGGAGTTGACCAGCGTGTACCACCACTCAGGAAACGTTGCTCGTCAGGCGGCCGGCTCCGCGGCAGGCGTGCTCGATCCCCAGGCGCCCGATGCGGACACCATCCTCTTCCAGCGCTGCACCTGGTGCGGCACCGCCATGTACCACCGACTGCTGTGTCCGGTCTGCCAGGGTGGCGACCTGCGCACGGAGCGCAGCGAGGGCGTGGGCACGGTCCGCCATGCCACGATCGTGCACCGCAACACCCCCGCCGCGCGCAATGTGTCGCTCGTGGAGATGGCCGAGGGCTTCGTCGTGCGCGGCAGGGTCATGGGCCCGCTGATCGGCATCCACAGCGGTGACCGGGTGCGGCTGTCGACGGCCAAGGACCCGGTCCGCGGCGAGCCGGTCTTCCAGCTGGTCGACGAGCCCTACCGCGCCTGGTCCTGACGCCCCCTCAGTTCTGCCACACCCCGGGGACCAGGTCCCGCACGGCCACGGGCCGTCCCGTCTCGAAGCACCGGTTGGCCGCGAGCCCCACGGCCAGAGCGAGGGCTCCGTCGCGCTGGGTGGCGGTGGGATGCGCCGCCGCCGCGCCCTGATCCGGCGCACCAGGGCCCAGCGGTCCGAAGAGCGCGTCGAGCATACGGGGATCTCCCCCGCCGTGGGCCTCCTGGGCGGCGTCGAGCGGCACCTCGACCGGCGGCCGCCACAGCGGGCGCCAGGTGAGCCGTGCCCCACCCGCGTGCTCGGCGGCCGTGTCTCCGTGCAGCGCGCCGCTGTTTGAGGCGACCGGGGTGCTGGGGTGCGCCCAGCGGCTCTCCTCGACCTCCAGCTCCAGGCGGCCGGCGCTGCCGTTGAACATGACGCGGTAGCCCTCCCACGGGGAGTAGGCGGTGAGGTGGTAGGTCATCGTCGCCCCGCGCGCGTAACGGACGAGAACCGCCATGTCGTCCTCGATGGTGACCGGTCCGCCGAAGACGTTGCGGTCACGGAGGTAACCGTCGTCCCCCTCTGCCTCCAGATACAGGGCGCGCAGGGTGTCGTTGCCGGCCAGGTCCAGCGCGAAGGGGTCGTCGTCGGCCTCGGCGGCCCCGTGGGCGCGGTCGTAGTCCCGGCGCAGTCCGTGGCGTTCGCCCGCCTCCGGGCCGTAGAAGCCGAGCCGGCCGTAGCCGAAGACCTCGTGCGGCTCGTCGGCGAGCCACCAGTTGACCAGGTCGAAGTGGTGGCTCGACTTGTGCACCATCAGACCGCCGCTGCGGTGCTTCTCGCGGTGCCAGCGGCGGAAGTAGTCGGCGCCGTGCCGTACGTCGAGGACCCACTCGAAGTGCACGGACAGGATCTCGCCGATCGCGCCGTCGGCGAGCAGCGCCCGCACCTTCTCGTGCACCGGGTTGAAGCGGTAGTTGAAGGCGACGGTGAGGGTGTTGCCGGTCTCCCGCACAGCGTCGAGGATGCGCGCGCAGCGGTCCGCGTCGACGGTCATCGGCTTCTCGGTGACGACACGGCAGCCCGCCTGCAGCGCCGGCACGATGTAGTGGTCGTGTGCGGCGTCGACGGTGGTGACGACGACCTCGTCGATGGCCTCCTTGGCGAGCATGTCGGTGAAGCGGTCCGGTTCCCACTCGGTGGCTGCGGGTTCCCCGGCGGCGGTCAGCGCCCGGTTGTGGAAGGCCATCCGGGTCGGGCTCGGGTCGCACAGGGCTGCCACGCGGTGGTCGGGGCGGGCGGCGAGTCCCCGCACGAAGGTCTGGGCGCGGTGGCCGGTGCCGACGACGGCGGCGCGCAACGGTGTTCGGCTCATTGGGGGGTCCTGTCCCGCAGGCCCGGCGCCCATGCCTGGTCACCGGGGCCGGCCTGATGTCCCCTGTCTCAGGTCAAGTACCTCTACCTGGGGGCGGACGTGCCCAAGGGGAAGCTGAGTGCGCAGGCGTCCCTGCCGACGGTCAAGGACCGGGTGACGAAGCCGGCCGAGTCCGTGCGCTTCCAGCTGCCGAACGACAACGGTGATCCGCAGCCCGGCGGTCCGGCGCCGACCGGCACGGTGCTGGACGGCTCGTAGATCACGGTTCGCCCTCGTGACGGCCGTGTGGTCCTCCAGGGGACCACACGGCCGTACGCGTCTCAGGGCTTCAGCGTCACGCGGATGCCGACGGTGCCCTTCAGTCCCCGGCGCAGCCGGCTGCCCAGCAGGGTGAGGCGGCCGACGATGGCGTACTTGCGGGCGATGAGCCCGCGGTAGCGGGCCACGGTCGCCTCGTCGCCGATCTCCGCGGTGGCCGGGAGCTGCGCGCCGGTGGGGTTGCCGCGCAGGTCGCAGGGGCCGACGAGGATGTCGCCGCGAGCACGGATCCGCTTCACCTTCCAGGAGTCGGCCGCCGTCCACACCCCGAGCGTGTCACCGTCCCGCACCACCCACACCGGGGTGGCGACCGGCGTACCGTTCTTGCGGTAGCTGGTGACCAGCACGTACTTCCCCGCCCCGAGCCGCTCCAGCGCCGTGTCGTCCATACCGAAAAGTCTAAGCAGGGTGCGCAAGGTCAGCTGCCGGTTCGGGAGCGCCAGGACAGCTCACCCGAGGAGCTGGAGAAACCGGCGCGCGAAAAGATACGCATCCCCCGGCCACCGCGCGGACAGATAAGTGCCGTCCTGCACGACAAAGGCGTAGGTGTCGTCGTCCGCAGCACCGCGCCGAGTCAGCACCCGAGGGCCACGCTCGAACTGGGCAGCCGGCTCGGCGAGAGCAGAGCGCACCTCGTCCTCCACATATGCCGGGTACGTGCGGTAGTACCGCCCGAGCCGCCACGCAGTGGCCAGGTAGGCGGTGCGCTCCATGTACTTGGGCAGACACGTCGTGCGACGGTCGGCGAGGACACTGCGTCCCGTACCGGGATCCTGGGTACGGGCCAGCACGAGCACCCCGTGACAGATCGCACCGACCGGCCGCTCCAGCGTCCAGAACCGGGCGACCTGCTCTTGCAGCGAGGCCGAGCCGAGGTACTGCCGCATGCCGGGCGCGTGTCCGCCCGGCAGCAGCAGTCCGTCGTACTCGGTGACGTTCACGTCGGCCCAGGCGGCCGTGGCGGTGAACTCCGGTGCCGCGGTGAGCTGTTCGTAGAACCGCTTGGGTTCGCCCTCCGCGCCGAGCTGCCCGAAGAGGACGCCCGTGAGCAGCCGTGGATCGGCCGCGGGCCGGGTCCCGGCGCGCTCGGTGGCGAAGACGACCTCGTGCCCGGCGTCGGTGAGCAGGCGCCAGGGCACGGCGACCTCGGTGACGTCGAAGTCCTGGTCGGGGAGGGGGATCAGCACGCGCATGGGGCCATCATGCAGAGGTGTCACGTGTCCATGACACCCCCACCGGATGTTGGTTCAGGCAAGTGCCGCCGCCATCCGCCGGACACCCTCCGTGATCACCTCGGGCGAGGTCGCCAGGTTCAGGCGTACGTGCCCCCTCCCGCCGGTGCCGAAGGGGATCCCCGAGTTCAGGGCCACCCTCCCCCGTTCCAGGA
Organism: Streptomyces sp. NPDC051172; assembly: GCF_040682555.1. Taxonomy (NCBI): domain Bacteria; kingdom Bacillati; phylum Actinomycetota; class Actinomycetes; order Kitasatosporales; family Streptomycetaceae; genus Streptomyces; species Streptomyces sp. NPDC051172. The sequence goes on along the minus strand of NZ_JBFBBE010000041.1, from coordinate 27,379 downwards.
ACGCCTGCGCCGGATCCTCACCGAGGCCGAGGCCACGGCAGTCGAGCCAGGCCAGGTAGGTGGCCTCGCCCGGACGGTAGGAGAGGGCGGGGAGGTGTTCGGCGAGCAGGTCGGTGAGCAGGCGCCGGTTGTCGTCGAGGCCGGTGAGCAGCGCGTCCAGCCAGGCGGTGCCCTCGGTCAGGGCGGCCGTGTGGGCGATGACGCCCACGTGGCTGGGGCCGTGTCCGACCTCCTCGGGCAGACGGGCGAGGTCGGCGGCGGCCGCGGGTCCGGCGATCGCCAGCGCGGCCTTCAGTCCTGCCAGGTTCCACGCCTTCGACGCGGACATGAGGGACAGGCCGCTCTCCCCGCCGGGAACGCTCAGGTACGGCACGAAGTCGGCGCCCGAGAAGGTCAGCGGGGCGTGGATCTCGTCGGCGACCACGCGGACGCCGTACCGGTCGGCGAGGGCGGCCACGGCGGCCAGCTCCCCGGCGGTGTGCACGGTGCCGGTCGGGTTGTGCGGGCTGCACAGCAGGTAGGCGGCCCGGCGTCCGCCGGCGACCGCCTGCCGGAAGGCCTCTTCCAGGGCGTCGAAGTCGATGCGCAGATCAACCCCGAGGGGAGCCTCCCGCACCTGCCGGTCCATGTGCTCGATGAACTGGTAGAAGGGCGGATACACGGGCGAGTTGACGACCACCGGGTCCCCGTGCCCGGTGACCAGCTTGAGCATCTCGACGGCGCCGAGCATGACGTCGGGCACGATCGCGGTGCGCTCCACGGCGAGGCCGTCCCATCCCCAGCGCTTCTCGGCGAACCCGGCGAGGGCCTCGGCGTAGGCGGTGCCCGCCGGGTAGCCGGTGTCCCCGAGCGCGAGCGCCTCGGTGACCGCGCGGACGACGGGTTCGGCGAGGGGCACGTCCATCTCGGCCACCCACAGCGGCAGCACGTCGGCCGGGTAGGTGCGCCATTTCATGCTCGTACGACATCGCAGGCTCTCGAGTGAGAGTGCGCGCAGAGGGTTCGGTTCACCGGACGCGGCATGTGGGGTGCTGGTCATGGGGCACAAGATAGGGGCTGCGGTCCGGCCTGGCACGACCCGAAAGCGCCTGCGCAGAAAAGATCCGCACCGCGCTCTCGGCAGATATCAATATGGCCGTCTAGATTGCCGTTTGACGTCGTACACAGCGCACCATCAGGCACTCCAGGAGCGGAGCCCGTGACGGAGAACCCGGCAGCCACCGAAGATCCCGCCGCGGCGCTGCGCAGCCGCATCGACACGCTGCGCCCGCACACGGCCCGGATCTGGAACTACTGGCTGGGCGGCGACTACTACGAGGGCGACCGCATCGCCGGCGACCGCATCCGCGAACTCCATCCGGCCATCGGCGAGTACGCCCGCGCGGACCGCCTCTTCCTGGGCCGTGCCGTAGGTCATCTGATGGCGGAGGCGGGGATCCGGCAGTTCCTCGACATAGGCACCGGCCTGCCCACCTCCGACAACACCCACGAGGTCGCCCAGCGTCTCGCCCCCGATGCGCGGATCGTCTACGTCGACAACGACCCGGTCGTCCTGGCACACGCCCGCGCCCTGCTCACCAGCTCGCCCGAGGGCCGCACGGACCATCTGGACGAGGACCTGCGCAATGTCGACTCGATCCTGGAGAGCGCCGCCGACACCCTGGACTTCACCCGGCCGGTGGCGCTGATGCTGCTCGGGGTGGTCATCTTCATCGGCGACGACGAGGACCCGTACGGCATGGTGCGGCGGCTCATGGACGCGCTGCCCTCCGGCAGCCATCTCGTCCTGTCCCACACCATCACGGGCCCCGAGCTGTCGGAGGTCGACGAGGCGGTCCGGTTCTGGAACGAGCACGGCGTCCCGGCGCTGACCCAGCGCACCCCCGAGGCCGTGGCCCGTTTCTTCGACGGTCTGGAGCTTCTGGAGCCGGGCGTGGTCTCCTGCTCGCGCTGGCGGCCCGAGCCGACGGACCCGGATGAACCGCAGGAAGTGGCCCTGTACGGCGGGGTGGGCCGCAAGCGGTGAGAAGATCGCCCGCGCGCTGAACGCGACCGTCCCCGGCCACGTATGGAGGGAGGGCGCTCAACGACCGGAGGGCCTCGCGGTGTTCGCGCCGCGCGTTCGGGTTCGGGAGCCATGCATGAGGCACGCACGACGACGGATCGTCCGGCGAGTGACGCGACTGGCGGCCGTCGGCGGACTCCTCCTGGGAGGAGCGATGGTGACGCAGGCCGCCATGGCGAGCTCGACTCCCGGTACCTCAGCCCTCCCGTTCAAGGCCTCGGGGACCTCGGACAACCCCGGCGCCGCGCTCGTGTCCAAGCTCGGCACCTCCCGTACGGCGGGCACCTGGATCGGCGCGGACGGCCGTCCGGTCGTCGCGGTGACCGACGGCGCGGCGGCGGCCGAGGTCAAGCGGGCGGGCGCCGAGGCCAAGATGGTGTCGCACAGCATGAACGAGCTCAAGGCGGCGACGTCGACGCTGCGTGCGGCCCCCCGGGTCGCGGGCACGGCGTGGGTCATGGACTACCGGACGAACCAGGTGGTGGTGCAGGCCGACAGCACCGTCTCGTCGACGGACTGGTCGAAGATGACCAAGGTCGCGGGAGGCATCGGCAGTTACGTCCGCATGGAGCGCACCCAGGGCACCTTCACCACCCGTCTCAACGGGGCGTCGCCCATCCTGTCCACCGGCGGGCGCTGCTCGGCGGGCTTCAACGTGACCAACGGGCAGAGCGACTTCATTCTCACCGCCGGGCACTGCGGGCCGACCGGGTCCGTCTGGTTCGCGGACAACCAGGGCAACCAGCAGCTGGGCAAGACCGTGCAGCAGAACTTTCCCGGCAGCGACTTCTCGCTGGTCCAGTACGCGAACGGCGCGGCGGGAGCCGGGGCCGACATCGTGGCCATCGGCAACGGCAACGGGGTGCGCATCACGGGGGTGGGCGATCCGGCCGTAGGGGAACGTGTCTTCCGCAGCGGCAGCACAAGCGGTCTGCACGACGGCGAGGTCAAGGGGCTCGACGCCACGGTCAACTACCCGGAGGGCACCGTCACCGGCCTCATCGAGACGAATGTGTGCGCCGAACCCGGAGACAGCGGCGGCCCGTTGTTCTCCGAGGGCATTGCGCTGGGCGTGACCTCGGGCGGCAGCGGTGACTGCACGTCGGGCGGTACGACGTTCTTCCAGCCGGTGACCAAGGCGATGCAGGCGCTCGGCGTGCAGCTGATCGTGTCGAAGCAGGCCGCCGCGGGGCAGGGCTCCTCGCCCTCCTCCGCGCCCTCGCCCGCGGCCACGCACAGCGCGATCGCACCCAACGCGGCCTCACCCGGGTCCTCGACTCCCGTGACGGGCATCGCGGACGGTTCGACGCTGCTGACCCGGCTCACGGACCCCAAGAACATCGGTCCCGGAATGCTGGTGATCGGAGGCAGCCTGCTCGCCCTGGTGGCCACCCGCTGGATCCGCGCCGAACAGGACCGCAAGGCGTACCGGCGCTACTACTCGGCCACGTGGGGGTGAGAGCCTGTGTCATGTCCCCGGCCGGGCCGGCCGGGGACATGACACAGGCTCTGACGGTTCAGCCGAGGGTCAGCAGGACCGTGGCGGCCGCGGCGCCCAGCAGTCCGGCCGTCTGCCGTCGGGTGACGCGTTCGTGCAGCAGGGCCAGGCCGAGGACGACGGGAAGTGCCGGGTAGAGGGAGGCGAGGACCACGACGACGGCGAGCAGCTGCCGCTGGGCGGCCAGCAGATAGAGGATCAGCCCGAGGGCGGCACCGGCGCCGACGAGGAGGGCCTGTGCGGTGAGGCGTCCCGGCAGCCGCAGCCGGTGCCGGGTCGCGGTGGGCAGCAGCAGGAGCACGGCAGCGACGCGGCCCGCGGCCACCGGCCACAGTCCGGCGGAGGGGCCGGCCAGGCCGAGTGCCACGTACTGCACGGCGACGCCTGCGCTCGCCAGCAGGCCGTCGCCCATCTGCCCGTCCGAGCCCCGGCCGCCGGCTCCCCCGCCGGCGACGAGCCAGAGCGCGGGGACGGTCACCGCGATGCCCGTCCAGGCCAGGGCGCCGGGGCGGTCGCCGAGGGCGAGCACCCCGCACAGCACGGACAGGGCGACGCCGGTCACCGCGCTGACGGGGACGACGACACTCATAGCGCCGCGGCTCAGTCCGCGGTTGAGGAAGTGCATGGCGGTGCCACTGCCGATGCCGGACAGGGCTCCCCAGAGCAGGTCGATGGGATGGACGGCGCCGGCCGGCACCAGGAGGGCGGCGATGCCCGCAAGGAGCAGGCCGCCCAGCTGACCGAAGAAGGTGATCGAGGTGAAGGGAGCGCGGCGGGACAGCAGTCCGCCGGCGAAGTCGACGATGCCGTAGCAGACGGCCGAGGCCAGTGCGAGGAGAGGTCCCATCCGATGTGGGGTGCCCCGGTCCGGGGCTGCGATGCGCGGTGGCGGGCCTCAGCAGGTGGTGCTCAGGCCGCCCGCGCCGGCTGCGGGGCGGCGGCGGCCCACTCCAGGACGAGGCGCTGGTACTCCTCGCGCTGCTCGCCGCTCAGTGTCCCGCCCGACCGGCGCCACAGGGCCCGGATCTCCTCGTTGACCTCGGCTGCCGAGCGCTCGGAGACGGGTTCAACAGTGGTGGACATGGTGTGAAGCATACGGCTCCGGAGGTGAAGGCGCTGTGAGTAAGGCGACATCAAGCGGGCATATCGGACGTGTTGCTGATCACGTCCATCTGACCCCGTGAGCCGCCGAGTTCAGGCTTCCGCCGCCCCCAGCACCAGCACCTGGATCGCCAGGACGGCCGCTCCGCGGGCCCAGTCGTGGAAGTCGGACACCTTGGTCTCCAGGGGGACCGGGCCGGCCATCGGATGCCGGTGGGCGGCGATCGTCTGTCGCACTGTGTCTCCGGCCACATCCATCAGGCCGACACCTTCGCCCGCCAGAAGGATCTTCTGCGGCATGACGAAGTTGGCGATCTGGGCGACCAGCGTGCCGAGGGCGCGGGCCGCCTCGTCGATGACGCGGGCGGGCATGGGTTCACCGGCGGCGGCGAGGGCGAGGATCTCCTCGTAGGTCCGGTCGCGGCCGGTGGCGGCCCGGACCTGGTAGCGGATGTTGGAGGTGGTCAGCAGTGAGACGGCGCTGCCGCGTTCGCCGTCGGGGGTGAGCGGCCCGTGGGGGTTGATGATCCAGTGGCGGCCGAACCCGCGGTCCTCCTCCGCACAGGAGACCCGTTTGCCGCCCAGGACCAGCCCGTAGCCGATGCCGGCGCCGATGGTGAGGACGACGAAGCGCTCCAGGCCCCGCCCGGCGCCGAACCAGGTCTCGGCCTCGACGAGGGCGGCGACGTCGTTCTCGACGACGACGGGCAGCCCGGTGCGTTCCTCGACCAGCCCGGCCAGCGGAACGTCCCGCCAGCGCAGGAACGGCGACTCCCCCACCACGGCCCGGTCCTCGACCAAGCCGCCCACACCGATTCCGATCCCGGCCAGTCGCGGATGAATGCGGGCGAGCTCGTCCGTCATCTCGGCGAGCACGTCGGCGACTTCGGCCGGGTCGTGAGTGGTGAGCGGGCGGTCGTAGCGGGCGACGATGTCGCTGCGGAGGGTGGTCACGACGCCGTAGACCATGTCCTCGGTGATCTTGAAGCCGGCGAAGGAGCGGGACTCGGCGACGACGGCCAGTGGCTGCGAGGGGCGCCCCTGGCGCACCTCCGCCGGTGCTCCGGCCTCGGCGACCTCGATCAGCAGGCCCGACTCGATCAGCGGTTTGGTCAGCCGGGTGAGGCTGCCCGCGGAGAGGTCGAGTCGCCGGGCGAGTTCGGTACGCGACAGCGGGCCGTTCACGAGCACCTCGATCGCCACCGAGCGCTCACCGGGGCTCAGCGGAAGCCAGCTGTCGGCAACTGTGGTCATGAAGGTCAGACTCCCGCATGATTTCTTTCGCTATGGAAGCAATCAGGTCAAGATAGCGCACCCGTCCTTGCGTGAAAAAGATGCGGGCACGCCCCTTGACGCATTGATTCTTTCGCGCCAAAAGTAAATGGCCTGAGGACGAGCCGCCGCAGACGAGGGAGTCTCCCGATGACCATCGCCTCCAGCAGCCCTCCGTCGCCCTGCCCGCGGGCGCCGACCCGGCCAACGCGCAGTGTTACGGCATCGTCTTCCCCGCCACACCCGACGGCACGAAGGCTGCGGTTGCCGCCTACCGGAAGAAGGGCATCGACGCCACCGCGCTCATGGCCCCCGCCGTGCAGGACGTCCATGGCAGCGGCAAGTCCGCCGACAACCTCGACCGGACCAACGACCAGATCAATCTGATCCTCTCGCAGTGATCTCCCGACCAGTGGTCTCTCCACCAGTGATCTCTCCATCAGTGAAGGGCACGCCTCACATGACGTTCTCGCTCGGCATCGTCGGTGCCGGCCAGTTCTCCGGCCAGTTCGCCACCCTCTTCCAAGCCCATCCCGGGGTCAGCGACGTCTACGTCACCGACCTCCTTCCCGAACGGGCCGAACAGCTCGCCGCCGCCCAGCAGTTGGCGGGCACCTTCCCCTCGTACCAGGCGATGCTGGAGTCGGAGGCCGTCGACGCGGTCGCCATCTTCACCCAGCGCTGGACCCACGGGCCGCTGGTCCTGCAGGGCCTGGGCGCCGGCAAGCACGTGTACTCCGCGGTCCCGATGGCGATAGCCACCGAGGAGATCGGCGCCATCATCGACGCGGTCAAGGCGACCGGTCTGACGTACATGATGGGCGAGACCAGCCAGTACAACCCGGCGACCGTGCACGCCCGCAACCAGATCGCCGAGGGCGCCTTCGGACGGATCTTCTACGCCGAGGGCGACTACGTCCACGACATGGACCTGGGGTTCTACGAGGCCTACCAGTACAGCGGCGGCGAGAACTGGAAGCAGACCGCCAGCTATCCTCCGCTGCTCTACCCCACGCACTCGGTGGGCGGGGTGCTCGGCGCCTGGCAGACGCACACGGTGAGCGTGTCGGCGATCGGAGTGGTCGACGAGCGCGGCGACGGCGTCTTCGACAAGGACGTCAGCCAGTTCGGCAACGACTTCTCCAACGCGACCGCGCTCTTCGAGGTGGCCGGCGGCGGGTCCTTCCGTACGAACGAGTTCCGGCGGGTCGGCTATCCCTCGCACATCCGGGAGTCGCGTTTCCGCTTCTTCGGGACCGAGGCGAGCATGGAGCAGCTCGCCACGGTGGCCCTGTGGCAGGACAAGAAGGGCGTGAAGGACATCAGTGAGCTGCTGGAGCCCAAGCCCACCCTGTCTCCTGACGACCCGTCACTCCAGCACATCGCGCCGGATCTGCGGGCCGCCTTCACCTCGGGTTCGGCGCCGGTGCACGACCGGGCGCGGCTGCCGCGGGAGTTCGACAACCTGCACAACGGGCACGAGGGCAGCCACCACTTCCTGGTCGACGACTTCGTGACCGCGGTGAACACGCGGTCGCTGCCGTCGGTGAACGCGTGGGTGGCCGCCCGCTACACCCTGCCGGGCATCGTCGCGCACGAGTCGGCGCGGCAGGGCGGGGTCAGGCTGGAGATCCCGGATTTCGGTGACGCCCCGCAGTAGGCGGGATGCCGGGGCCGGGTGCCTGCTCAGGTGCCCGGCTTGCGGCCGTAGACGAAGACGTCGTCGCCGCTCTTCAGCAGGTCCCAGTACTTCTTGGCCGTGGTGGGGGTCATGTTGACGCAGCCGTGCGAGCCCGGCGGGTTCCACATACTGAGGTTGACCGAGTGGAAGGCCTGGCCGCCGTCGAAGAACTGGCTGTAGGGCATGGGCACGTTGTAGATGTTCGAGACGTGGTTCTTGTCCCGCCAGTAGATCTTCTTCAGGCCGGTGCGGGTCTCGTAGCCGTCGCGGCCGGTGCGGACCGGGACGGGGCCGTAGACGAGCCTGCTGCCGTCCTGGATCCAGCTGAGCTGGAGGGTGAGGTTCACGCAGGCTGTGCGCCCCTTGTTGGTCGGGCAGGCGCCGTCCCGGTCGGGGTTGGTGCCGACGGCCTTCTGCTTGTTCATGAGGTCCATCACGCCCCAGGTGACGGACCCGGCGTAGCCGATGTTCGGGGTGATGCCGTGCTTGGTCTGGAAAGCCTTGATGGCCTTGCAGTCGGTGGCGGACTGCTTGCCGTCGACGGTCAGGCCGAGGAACTTCTCGACCTGCTTCTGGTAGGGCCCGGTCTGTGTGGTGCAGCTGGTGGCCGCCTGCGCGGGCGCCGTCCCCAGCGCGAGTGCGAGCGGTGCCACCAGTCCGGTGATCCCGAGTGCGACGGCACCCCGTCTGCGTATGTCCCCCATGGCCTGCCTTGCCTTTCGTCCGGGTGGGTCGGTCGGATCTGCGATCTCTGCCAGCTAGACCGGCGTCCGGCGCGATCGGTTGCAAGGCCTCCTCACGATGCGACGAAACGGTGACATTCGCAGTGCCCCAGGTCACAGCGTGATGCACACCCCAGCGGCGGCTGCCTACGCCCCTTGTTTCTCGCCTGCCCCGCAAGTCTCAGAGGTCCCGGTTCTGTCGTGTCGTCCGGAGGAATCCTGTGTTCACCGCGGTGACGCCGCCGTCGACCGTGAGCGAGGTGCCGGTGATCCAGGACGCCTCGCGGGAGGCGAGGAAGGCGACGGCGGCGGCGATGTCGTCCGGCTCCCCGACCCTGCCGAGCGGGTACAGCGGACGCAAGGCCTCGAGCTCGTCCTCGCGGCCCTCCCACGCCGAGGTGCGCACCGTGCCCGGCACCACGAGGTTGACGCGGACGCCCCGCGCGGCGGCGTGCACGGCCGTGGTGCGCGTGAGGGAGACCAGAGCGGCCTTGGCCGCGCTGTAGGCGTGGTTGCCGAAGTCCTGAAGGCCGTTGACGGAACCGATGTTGACGACGGCGCCGCGGCCGGAAGCGGCCAGATGCGGGAGGGCTGCGCGGCAGCAGCGGTAGGTTCCGGACAGGGTGATGTCGAGATCGCGGTCCCACGCCTCGTCCGGGCCGTCCTCGAACAGCGGGGTGTCGGGGGTGCAGCTCGCCGCGCTGTTGACCAGGACGTCCAGCGAGCCGAAGGCGCCCACGGCATGCGCGACGGCCGCCTCCACCGAGGACCGGTCGGCCACGTCACACCCCAACGCCTCGGTGACCAGGCCCTGTTCACTCAGCACTGCCGCGGTCCTGGCCGCCTCGCATGCGTCCACGTCGGTCAGCAGCACCCGCGCCCCTTCGCCGGCCAGCCGCCGGGCGACGGCGGCTCCGATGCCGCGGGCGGCGCCGGTGACGAGAACTCCGTACCCCTCGAAGCGCTTCGTGTCAGCCATGGGCCGAACCTACTCCCGGGGCGATCAAGAGGGCAGATAACGTGCGGCCATGTCCGCGTTCATACAGCAACTTCCCGCGCTCATCGGTGTGGTGATCGGCGCATTCGGTTCCTATCTGGCGGTCCTGCGGGGCGACCAGGTGAGGTTCCGACGCGAACAGGCGGCACGATGGGAGGAGAGACGCCTGGCGGTGTACTCCGACTACGCGCGGTCGGTGAAGCAGACGGTCACGGTGACCTACCGGGTCGCTTCCGAACTCGGCAACGGGAAGCACCCTGATCCCCTCACCCCGGAAGAGGCCAAGCCGCTGCTGGCCGCGGCGAACGCCGGACGAGACCCTGCGGGTGAGGCGCTGCTCATGCTGGGCAGCCCCGGGGTGGTGGCGAAGTCACGGGCCTGGGTCGTGACGGTGATGGAGATGGAACGGTTCGTGCGTGAGGGCACCAGGGATCCGGAGGCGTGGCGGGCGCTGCTGGATCAGCAGCGCGCCGGACGGACGGCCTACTACGCGGCGGTGCGGGAGGACCTCGGCCTTCCGCCGGGCCATTCGGCGCGCTGGCCCGTCCGCGCCGGGGACCCCGTGCCTCCTCAGCGGTAGCCGGTCGGGTCCGCCGGCTTCCCCGCGTCCTGGACCTCGACGATGTACCGCCAGGCGTCCGGACGGCTGCCGTCGAGGTCCGTGAAGCCGTACTCCCGGGCGAGTGAGCCGCTGGAGACGGACGCGCCGTTCCACCGGGCCACGTCGGGGTCGGCGGCGAGGGCGGCGACGGCGCGGCCCACGTAGCGCGGGGTCTCGGAGATGGCGAAGTGGGGGACGCTTTCGAGGGCGTCGCGCCAGTTGTCCTCGCGGACGCCGAACTGGTCGAGCATGATCTCCGAGCGCAGCCAGCCGGGCGTCAGCGCGAGGGCCGTCGCCCCGCGCGGTCCGAGTTCATGGGCCAGGGCGAAGGCCATGCGCAGCACGGACGCCTTGGCGAGGTCGTAGAAGAAGGAGACGCGGTAGGTGTCGCGGTTGTACTCGGCGGTTCCGTCGGTGACCTCGACGACCAGGCCGCCGGGGTGGCGCAGCAGGAGCGGCAGGGCGTGGTGGCTGGTGATCGCGTGGGTCTCGACGGCGAGCCGGAGCAGCCGGAGTCCGTCGTCGAGGTCGTGCTCCCAGAGGGGCCTGTCCCAGGCGAAGAGGTTCTCGCCGCCCCAGATGTCGTTGACGAGGACGTCGAGGCGGCCCTGTTCGTCCGCGATGCGGTCCACGAGGGTGCGGACCTGCGCCGGGTCGAGGTGGTCGGTCGGTACGGCGATGCCCTGGCCGCCCGCCTCGGTGACGAGGTCTGCGGTGTCCTCGATGGTCTCGGGGCGGCCGTACTCCGAGCGCTGCGCACGGGTGGTGCGTCCGGTGACGTAGACCGTGGCGCCGGTCGCGCCGAGTTCCACGGCGATGCCTCGCCCGGCTCCACGTGTCGCCCCGGCGACCAGCGCGACCTTGCCCTTCAGCGGCTGTGACATGTCCGGCCTCCCGTTGAACGCGTTTGTCGCCTTCACACTGCCGGGTAAGCCGGACATCCTCTGTCGTCTTTATGCCGAGTATTGCGTCGTCCTCAGGACGCGCGTCACCTCGGCTGCACGACCGTCAGCGCCCACTGGATCGTCTGCTTCGAGGCATGGATGCCCACGCCGAAGGATCCCGACTGGACGACGCCCTGGTCCAAGGTCACCGAGCCGACGCCGGCGGACCTGGCCGGACAGCGGACGGAGAACTCTGCCACCTGCGTGTCCAGCGACTGCATCGTCACTTTCACGTGGCCGCCACCTTTGCAGGCCACGGTCAGGACGGTCCGCCGGTACTGGGTCGCCCCGGCCGACACGGCGCCACCGTCGCCCGTCTGCCCCGTCACCCACAGCAGGCCGTCCTCCCCGGGATCCGGCAACAGCACGTCGTCCGCCGCGGCGGATCCGGTTCCGGCCGCGATCGCCCCTAAGGCCACCAGCGCCGTCAGAGCCAGTTGGGTACGTCTCACGCTTACTCCCTGATGATCGGTTACGGAGTCGTCAGTCTGCGTCGGTGGACGGCCGCGAGGCATGAGTACGCGTACTCATCCGGCAGGGCGCGGTTCCGCCGACCAGGGGTTCTCCGGCCCGATGGGTTTCGGCCCGGGTGGCCGCGATCCGGCCTCAGTGGCCGCGGGCGATCCACTCCTCCAGGTGGGGCGCTTCGGCTCCGATGGTGGTCGGATCGCCGTGGCCGGTGAGGACCTTGGTCTCCGAAGGGAGGGTGAGCAGGCGGTCGCGGATGGAGTCGATGATCGTCGGGAAGTGGGAGTAGGAGCGGCCGGTCGCTCCGGGGCCGCCCCGGAAGAGGGTGTCGCCGGTGAAGACCGCGGCCAGGGCGGGGTCGTAGAGGCAGACGGCGCCCGGCGCATGGCCGGGCGTGTGGATCACGGTGAGGTCGGCCCCTGCCGCCTCGATGACCTGGCCGTCGGCCAGGTGGGCGTCGGGGTCGCGGTCGGGGTGGGTGAGCTTCCACAGCGGCAGGTCGTCGGGGTGCAGCCAGATGGTCGCGCCGGTGCGGTCGGCGAGCGCAGGCGCGGCGTCGATGTGGTCGTTGTGGGCGTGGGTGCACACGATGGCCGCCAGGCGGCGGTCCCCGACGGCCTCGGCGATGGCGTCGGCGTCGTGGGCCGCGTCGATGACGACGACCTCGTGGTCGTCGCCGACGATCCACACGTTGTTGTCGACCTCCCAGGTTCCGCCGTCGAGGCTGAAGGTGCCGGAGGTGACGAGCCGTTCGATGCGTGCGGCCATCACAGCACCACCACCGAACGCAGCACGTCACCGTGGTGCATCCGCTCGAACGCCTTCTCCACGTCGGTGATTTGGATGGTCTCGCTGACGAACTTGTCCAACGGCAGCCGGCCCTGCAGATGCAGGTCGATCAGCATCGGGAAGTCGCGGGAGGGCAGGCAGTCGCCGTACCAGGACGACTTCAGCGATCCGCCGCGCCCGAACACGTCCAGGAGGGGCAGTTCGAGCTTCATCTCGGGGGTGGGCACTCCGACGAGGACGACCGTGCCGGCGAGGTCGCGGGCGTAGAAGGCCTGCTGGTACGTCTCCGGGCGGCCGACCGCCTCGATGACGACATCGGCGCCGAAGCCGCCGGTCAGCTCGCGGATCGCCTTCACCGGATCGCTCTCCTTGGAGTTGACGGTGTGCGTGGCGCCCATCTCCCGAGCCTTGGTCAGCTTGCGGTCGTCCAGGTCCACCGCGATGATCTTCGCGGCACCCGCCAGGTTCGACCCCGCGATCGCCGCGTCACCCACGCCACCGCAGCCGATGACCGCCACGCTGTCGCCACGGCCGACGTTGCCGGTGTTGATCGCCGCGCCGATGCCCGCCATCACACCGCAGCCCAGCAGCCCGGCCACCTGCGGCGTCACGCTCGCATCCACCTTCGTGCACTGCCCGGCCGCGACCAGCGTCTTCTCCGCGAACGCGCCGATGCCCAGCGCCGGGGACAGCTCGGTGCCGTCGGTGAGAGTCATCTTCTGCTCGGCGTTGTGGGTGTTGAAGCAGTACCAGGGCCGTCCCCGCAGACAGGCCCGGCAATTCCCGCACACGGCACGCCAGTTGAGGATCACGAAGTCGCCGGGCGCGACGTCCGTGACGCCCGCGCCGACCGACTCCACCACACCGGCCGCCTCATGACCGAGCAGGAAGGGGAAGTCGTCGCTGATACCGCCCTGCTTGTAGTGCAGATCGGTATGACACACCCCGCACGCCTGGATCCGTACGACCGCCTCCCCCGGGCCGGGGTCCGGCACGACGATCGTCTCCACCCGCGCCGGCTCGCCCTTGCCCGGTGCGATCACGCCGCGTACTTCCTGCGCCATGGCGTTGAAACCTTTCGTCGGCGGATGTCCGTGCTTCCGACCCTACGGGTGACTGATCAGTAACGGCGCCGGAGCCCGCCGCGTCCGTGCCGTCCACGTCCGGGAGCGGCCGCGCCTCGGAGGCGGGCGCCCACGTAACCTGAATGCTCCGCACGACTCCCGAGGAGCACCGTGAGCATCGCCGAGCCCGAGCCCCGACCGCCCGCCTGGCGGCTGCTCCTCGCCTATGTACGACCGCACCGGTGGGCCCTGCTGACGGGCGCACTGTTGTCGCTGGTCACGGGGGCCACCGGGCTGCTGCTGCCGCTGGTGGCCAAGGGGCTGATCGACGACCTGTCGCACGACCGGGCCATCACCGGCGCGCTGCTCGCCATGTCGGGGCTGGTGGTCACCAACGCCGCGGTCGGCGCGCTCGGTTCATACGTGCTGCGGCGGACCGCGGAGTCGGTGGTGCTCGGTGCGCGGCGCGCCCTGTCCTCGTATCTGCTGCGGCTGCGGATCACCGCGGTGGACCGCAGCGAGCCGGGTGACCTGATGGCCCGCATCACTTCCGACACCACGCTGCTGCGCGAGGTCACCACCGATTCGCTGGTCGGCCTGGGCACGGGCGGGCTCACGCTCGTCGCGACGGTGGTGATGATGGGGCTGGTGGACCCGGTGCTGCTCGGCGTCACCCTGTGCGTGATCCTCGGGGGGGGCACGGTGCTCGGCGTGATCGTGCCGCGCATCAACCGGGCCAGCCGGCAGGCGCAGGACGCGGTCGGCGTGATGGGGGCCTCGCTGGAGCGGATTCTCGGCGCGCTGCGCACGGTGAAGGCGTCGGGCGCCGAGGACCGGGAGGAGCGGACCCTGCACGAGGCCGCCGAGGAGTCGTGGCGGCAGAGCGTGCGCGCGGCCAAGTGGTCGGCGGCGGCGGGCAACACGGCCGGTCTCGCGATGCAGATCGCCTTCATCACGGTGCTCGCGGTGGGCGGGGCGCGGGTGGCGACCGGAGCCATCCAGGTGGGCACTCTGGTCGCGTTCCTGCTGTACGTCTTCTATCTGATGTCGCCGATCCAGCAGGTGGTCGGTGCGATCACGCAGTACCAGACGGGCGCCGCCGCCCTCGCCCGCATCCAGGAGGCGCTGAGCCTGCCCTCCGAACCGGCGGCCCGGCCTGCGCCGTTGCCCACCCCGGGCGACGAGCCGGCCGCGGTTGCCTTCGACGAGGTCCGCTTCCGGTACGCCGATGACCTGCCGTACGTCCATCACGGGGTGACGTTCTCCGTGCCGGCCCGTGGCATGACGGCGTTCGTCGGCCCGTCCGGCGCAGGCAAGACCACGGTGTTCTCGCTCATCGAGCGGTTCTACGATCCCGAGTCCGGGACCATCACCCTGGACGGAATCGCCCTGCGGAACTGGGAGTTGCCCAGGCTCCGGTCGGCGATCGGCTATGTGGAGCAGGACGCTCCCGTGCTGTCGGGTTCACTGCGGGACAATCTGCTGCTGGGCAATCCGGATGCGGACGACGACGCGGTGACGCGGGTATTGAAGACGACCCGGCTGGACGGCCTGGTCGCCCGGCTGCCCGGCGGCCTCGACACGCTGGTGGGACACCGCGGCACCAAGCTGTCGGGCGGCGAACGGCAGCGGGTCGCCATCGCCCGCGCACTCCTGCGGCGGCCCCGGCTGCTGCTGCTCGACGAGGCGACCTCGCAGTTGGATGCGGTCAATGAGGCGGCGCTGCGGGATACGGTCGACGATGTCGCCCGGACAACTACCGTTCTTGTTGTTGCGCACCGGCTGTCCACCGTGACCATGGCTGAGCGGATCGTGGTGATGGATGCGGGGCGGGTGCGGGCGGTTGGGACCCATCGGGAACTGGTTGCGGCGGATCCGCTCTACGCGGAGTTGGCGGCTACGCAGTTTCTTGCCACCGCGGATTGAGTGCGTCTTCGTTCAACTGCGGCGTAGTCGCGGCTGGTCGCGCCCACGCGGCGGAGCCGCAGATCCAACACAGCCCCGCGCCCCTTGAGGGGCGCTCCCCCGGCCGTTTCCTTCTCAGTTCTGGAGTCTGCGCAGGCGCTCCGCGTCGGCTGTGCGGGGGCAGGTCACACATGCCTCAGCGGGCTTGATCGCATAAAACATGCAGCAGCCGGTGCGGGTGCGGGTTGGGTGCCGACGGCCGTCGTCGGCCGTCAGGAGACGGAAGTCGGCGCCGCCCGGGTACGGGGGCACGGCGAAAGGCAGTACTTCGGTGGCGGCCCGTACGGCGGCGTCCTCCTGGCCGAGCATGCGGCCGAGGTACCAGATGCCGGACACGAGGTCGTCGGCGACCAGGCCCCAGAGGGAACGCGCGCCGCGTCGTGCGACAGGGCCGATCGCGGACAGCAGCGGACGCATGTGGTCGGCCGTCGACATGCGCAACGCGGCTCGCAGGGGCTCTTCCTGAGGAGCCGTCAGTGCGCCGGGAAGTGAGGCGAGGGGGTCGCCGGGCAGACAGACGAGTTCGGTGCCGGGGGTGATCTCGTACGCGCCCGCGGTGAGGTCGAGGCGCAGGTCCTCGGGGCGGATGCGGGGTACGCGCCGTTCGAGGTACCAGGTCCCGCCCAGCAGGACGCCGAGGGTCCAGGCGTAGTCGTGCAGGGCGCGTGAGGCGGCGACGTCGCGGCGCGCGGCGATGCCGTACCGGGCGTGGACACGGGCCGCCTCGGCGTCGACGAAGGCGTCGAGCACGCCGCGGTCCGACGCCAATTCGGCTGCTGTGACAGAGGCTTGCGGCTCGTCGCCCGGCTCGATGACCCGTACGTCCAGCGATTCGCAGATGTCGGCGAGTCTGCGGTAGGCGCCGCCGAGGGCATGCGTGACGGCGCCGGCGGGCGGGGTTTTCAGAGCCACGGACATGGGCGCTCCAGCACAGGAAGTTCAAAGAGAACCAGGAAGGCAAGGCTCACCTTACTTCACGCTGGGCGGGGGTGATCAGCGGGGCATTCACCACTCCCGATCACGGAACCCGCACGTCAGGGTCATCTCACGGCCGATTGAAAAGTAAAGGAAGGCTAGCCTAAGCTCACGGCTTGTGACTGCGACCCAACGGGGCGCACCTGTCGGTGTGCCCCTCCATGCCCTCAGACACCTCCCCGTGTTCCTCGCCGGACTGGGCGCGCTGGTGCTCTGCACCGCGTTGAGCCTGGTGCTCGGCGCCCGGTCGGTGCCCCTGTCCACGGTGACCGACGCACTCTTCGGCCACGCCCAGGGCCGGGAGGCGCTCGTGGTCACCGGGCTGCGGCTGCCGCGCACCGCCATCGGTCTCGCGGTGGGGGCCGCGCTCGGGGTCGCCGGGGCCGTCGCGCAGGGCATCACCCGCAATCCGCTCGCGTCGCCGACCACCCTCGGCATCAACGCGGGCGCCGGTTTCGCGGTCGTCGTCGCGATCTTCGCGCTGAAGCTCAACGACCCTGTGCAGTATGTGTGGTTCGCGTTCGCCGGGGCCGCGGGCGCCGCCCTGTTCGCCCAGGCGCTGGCCCGCCGCGCCGGGGACATCGATCCCGTACGGCTCGCCCTCGGCGGCACGGTGCTCCAACTGGTGCTGCTGTCCTGGACGTCGGCGGTGATGCTGATGAACCAGCGCACCCTCGACGAGGCCCGCTTCTGGCTGGCCGGATCCCTGTCCGGCAGGCCCCTCGACGTGCTGTGGCCGGTGCTGCCGACCCTGCTGCTCGGCCTGACGGTCGCCCTCGCCGTGTCTCCCGCGCTCAACGCCCTGGCCTTGGGCGACGATTCGGCCCAGGCTCTCGGGGTGCCGGTGGCCCGGATCCGGCTGGCGGGCGGCATCGCGGTGGTCCTGCTCGCCGGATCGGCGGTCGCCATGGCCGGGCCGGTCGCCTTCATCGGCCTCGCCGCGCCCCATCTCGTACGTCCCCTGCTGGGCTCCGACCACCGGCTGGTGGTGCCCGGCTGTCTGATCGCAGGACCGCTGCTGCTGCTCGCGGCCGATGTCCTCGGCCGGATGGTGATCCGCCCCTCGGAGCTGGAGGTCGGCATCGTCACGGCGTTCCTGGGCGCGCCCCTGCTGGCGCTGCTGGCCCGGAAGGTGGCCCGATGACCGCCACCGTCGTTGCGGCCGCCCGTCCGCGGTCCGCCTCCCGGGCCCGGGTGCGCCGCCGTGTGCTGGTGTTCGCCGCCGGCGGTCTCCTCGTACTGTTCGTGCTGCTCACCGTCTCCCTGACGACCGGCGAGATGCCCATGCCCGCGGGCAGGGCGCTTCGGGCGCTGGTCGGGCTCGGGGACTCCGGGGACGTACTGGTGGTGCAGCAGTTCCGGGCGCCCAGGGCGGTGGCGGCGATCGTCGCCGGTGCCGGTCTGGGAGCAGCCGGCTGCGTGCTGCAGCGGCTGTTCCGCAACCCCCTGGCGTCTCCCGATGTCATGGGCGTGACAGGCGGGGCCTCGCTGGGTGCGGTCGCGCTGATCGCTGCCGGGGCCTCGCAGACGCTCATCCCGGTCGGCGCACTGGGCGGCGGCCTCCTCGCGGCGCTGCTGCTGGGCGTGTTCGCCTGGCGGTCCGGGCTCGCCGTCACCCGGCTGGTGCTCACCGGGCTCGCCGTGCAGGCGGGGCTGGCCGCCGCCGTGAACCTGATGATCGTGCGCTTCCCGGCCGAGCTCGCCGGTTCGGCGCTGCAGTGGACCACCGGCTCGGTGTACGGACGGACGTGGACGGAGGTGTGGGGGGCGGCCGGCGCCATGGTGCTCGCGCTCGCCGCCGCCCTGGTACTGCACCGCCGGCTGGCCGTGCTCGACCTCGGGGACGAATCGGCGGGCGCGCTGGGTCTTGGGACGTCCGCCGCCCGGCTCCAACTTCTCTTCGTCGCCGTGGCGTTGGCGTCGCTTGCGGCCGCGCTCGCCGGTCCGGTGACCTTCGTCGCGCTCGCCGTGCCGCACCTCGTGCGCCTGGTCACCGGTCCGCCGACGGCCGCGTCCCTGGGGCTGGCCGGTCTCACCGGCGCGGTGCTGCTGCTCGCCTCCGACCTGGTGGTGCAGCACCTGTTGCCGATCGAGGGCCTGCCGGTCGGGGCGGTCACCGCCACCCTGGGCGCGCCCTGGCTGCTGGTGCTGATGTTCCGGCAGAGCTCACCCGTCCCAAGGAGCCACGCATGACCAACCACTTGCAGACCCAGGGCATCGATCTGCGCTACGGCGACCGGCTCGTCGTCGGCGGGCTCGATCTGACGCTGCCGGGCGGAGCCGTCACCGCGATCGTGGGGCCCAACGCCTGTGGGAAGTCGACCCTGTTGCGGGGGCTGAGCCGGCTGCTCGCCCCGTCCGCGGGCACTGTCACGCTGGACGGCGCGGACATCCACCGTATGCCGGCGCGGACGCTCGCCCGCCGGATGGGCCTGCTGCCCCAGCAGCCGGTCACCCCCGAGGGGATCACCGTCGAGGCGCTCGTACGGCTGGGCCGGTATCCGCACCAGCGGCTGCTGAGCCCCTGGTCGGCGGCGGACCAGCGGGCGGTGGACGAGGCCATGGAACGCACCGGCACCACATCCCTGCGCGACCAGCCCGTCGACCGGCTCTCCGGCGGCCAGCGCCAACGCGCCTGGATCGCGCTGGCGTTGGCGCAGGACACCGAGCTGCTGCTGCTCGACGAGCCGACCACCTTCCTCGACCTGCGGCACCAGCTCGACGTCCTCGACCTGGTCGCCGCCCTGCACGCCGAGGCCGGCCGCACCGTGGTGATGGTGCTGCACGACCTCGGACAGGCCGCCCGCTACGCGGACCACATGGTGGTCCTCAAGGAGGGCCGCCTCGCCGCCGCCGGCGCCCCGGCCGACGTCCTCGACGCGGATCTCGTCAGATCCGTGTTCGACGTGGACTGCCGGGTGATCCCCGACCCGGAGACCGGCACCCCGCTGGTCGTCCCGAAAAGCGGCGCGGCCCGGCAACCGGCCGCCTCCGCCTGACCCACCACCGCACTCCCCTACCAGAAAGACCCACCCCCCATGTTCAAGTGCTCTCCCCTGCGCGGATTCGGCCGGCTGGTCGCCGTGCTGCTCTCCGTCGTGCTCGGTACGGCCGTACTGGCCGCCTGCGGCAGCGAGAAGACCGATACGGCCGACACGGCGAAGGCCTCCGGCGCGGCATCGGCCGGCTTCCCGCGCACCCTCAAGACCGTGATGGGCGACGTCAAGATCCCCTCGCAGCCGAAGCGGGTCGTGGTGCTCGACACCGGTGAACTGGACGACGTCACCCTGCTCGGCATCGACCCGGTCGGCGCGGTGGCCCCGCACTTCAAGAGCGAGGGCGGCTTCCCGACGTATCTGAAGGGCGAGCTGAGCGGCACCGCCGACGTCGGCCCGCTCCTCGAGCCCAACCTGGAGAAGATCGCCTCCCTGAAGCCCGATCTGATCCTGTCGTCGAAGGTCCGGCACGAGAAGGTCTACGACAAGCTCAGCGCCATCGCCCCGACCGTCTTCACGGAGACCACCGGCGGGGTCTGGAAGCAGAACCTCAAGGTGCACGCCGAGGCGCTCGGACTGGAGAAGGAGGCCGCCGCGAAGCTCAAGGAGTACGAGACGCAGGCCAGGGCGCTGGGTGAGGTCATCAGGAAGAAGGACGGCGGCACCATGCCGACCGCGTCCGTGGTCCGCTTCATCGCCGGTCCGACCCGCCTTTACCAGACCAACTCCTACAGCGGTGTCGTGCTGAACGACATCGGCTTCAAGCGGCCCAAGTCCCAGGTGTCGAACGATCCCGCCGTCACCATGAAGGACGTCAGCCCGGAGGAGATAGACCAGGCCGACGCCGACCTGATCTTCGTCACCACCGCCGACACCCCCGACAAGACCCAGCAGAAGCAGGTCACCTCCAACCCGGTCTGGAAGTCCCTGTCGGCCGTCAAGGACGGCAAGGTCTTCACCGTCCCGGACGAGACGTGGATGTCCGGCATCGGCGTCCAGGCCGCGGAGCAGATGCTGAAGGACGTGGCGAAGGCCACCGGCGTGGAGCTCCCGAAGAAGTAACTCCCGCTCTTTCGGGGCGGCCCGCAGCACCGCCGCGGCCCGCCCCCGCCCCCCCACCCGCCGGCGGAAGTTGTTCATCAGCCATGCGTCTGTACCTGCTTGCCCTCAATCCGACCGACTCCGTCTCCGAGGGCTTCCTGCCCGCCGCAGCCCGGCTGGGCCTGGACGTCACCGTCCTCACCGACCAGCCCGAGGCCCACCGCCGCGCCCACCCGGAGACCGAGGTCCTGGAGTGCGACGTCCGCGACCACCGGGCGGTCATCACCCGCATCTCGACGCACCACCGTCCCGACGCCGTCTTCACCAACAGCGACCACCTCCAGGCGCAGGCCGCCCTGGCCGCCGCCTATTTCGGCCTGCCCGCCAAGGACTGGCGGGCCGCGCTCGCCACCAAGGACAAGGCGGAGATGCGGCGCCGGCTCGCCACCGCCGGCGTGGACACCGTGTGGTCGGCCGAGCTCACCGAGCCGGTCGCGCCGGACGACGCCCCGTATCCGTGTGTGCTCAAGCCCCGCGAGGGCGTGGCCAGCGAGGACGTCGTCCTGGTCGACGACGCCGAGCAACTGACCACGCACGCCAAGGACATCCTTCAGCGCCGCCCCGGTGCCGTCCTGCTCGTCGAGGAGTACCTCCCCGGCGAGCTGTACACCCTGGAGACGCTCGGTGACGGGCACGTACGCCATGTGCTGGGCGGCTTCCACACCGAGCTGTCGCCCCCGCCGTACTTCATCGAGGAGCGCCTCACCTTCGTCCCGGCCCATCCCGAACCGGTCGTCGCGCAGGTTCTCGCCCAACTGGACGCGCTGGGCGTCGGGTTCGGCGCCTGTCACACGGAGTTCGTGGTGCACGCGGGCCGGGCCAGGATCATCGAGGTCAACTACCGTGCCATCGGCGACCAGTGCGATCTGCTGCTGGCCCGGCTGCTGGACATACCGCTCTTCGAGCTGATCCTCCGCACACACCTGGGCGGGCGTCTCCCCGCCGACCCGGGAGCCCGCCGTGACGGCGCCGCGCGCCTGGACTACCCCTGTGCCGACCGTGCCGGAACCCTGATCGAAGCCCCCGCAGCCCAGGAACTGATCCTCGACGGCGTCCACCTGACGTACCGTCCGCTGCGATCGGTGGGCGAGCGGCACGAGCTGTACCGCACCAACCGCGACTACCTCGGCGTCCTGCGGGCTGTCGGCACCGGCCAGGGGACGGTGGACCGGGTGTCGGCCGACTTCCTGGCCGCGCAGCGCTGGGAGATCCAGCCATGACCGCGCCGACGGTGACGGACACCTGCGAGGCGGAGCTCCTCACCCGCGTACTCAGCGCCCTGCTGCGGGAGGACGTGGTCGGGCTGCGCAGCCGCGGCACGCTCGTCCACCGGCCGGACGGCGACTGGCTGCGGCTGGCCACCACCGCGGACGCCCTGCTGCTGCCCGTCACCGAGGACGGCTACCAGTGCGAGCACCGGGCCCGGCTGCCCCTGCTCGCCCGCGAGTCGGACGGCACCGAGCTGACCTCGTACGAGACCGTGCTCGGTGCGCTGCGTGCGCTCGCCGAGCCCGTGGACCGCGACGGCTTCGACGCGTTCGCCGAGGAGTGCCGTCAGACGCTGGACACGATGCGGCTGCACGCGCGGACCCGGGACGAGGTCGACCAGCGGCTCACCGACCGGTACGGGCACGATCCGGCCCGCTGGACGGGTCCGGCGTACGACACCCTGGCAGCCCGCCACGACCATCCCGTCTACCCGACCGCGCGCGGCCGCACCGGTCTGTCGGAGGAGCAACTGCGGGCGTACGCACCGGAGTTCCATCCCCGTTTCGCCCTGCGCTGGCTCACCGTGCCGCGTGAGACGGTGGCCCTGAGCGGCCCGCTCCCGCAGCTGTGGCCTTCACCGGCGCGGCTCGGTCTGCCCGAGGTGGAGCAGACCCATCTGGCCCTGCCCGTCCACCCGTTGACCGTGGGCGCGCCGCTCGACGAGGCACTGCGGGCCACCGGCCTCGCCGGCCGTGCGCTGCTCGCCGAGCAGGCTCACCTGGAAGTCCTGCCGACCCTCTCGATGCGCACGGTCGCGGTGGCCGCGGATCCGTCCCTGCACCTCAAACTCCCCCTGGCCACGGCCACCTTGGGCCTGCGCAACAAGCGCTCCATCAAGCCCGGGACGCTCGTCGACGGCGCCGCGGGGCAGCGGCTGGTGGAGGCGGTGATCGCGCGCGAACCCCGTTTCCGGGACACGATCCTGCACGCCGACGAGACCACGTACGCGCACGCGGGCCACGAACTCCTTGCAGTCCTGTGCCGTCGCTTCCCGGCCGGTCTCAAGGACTCCGTCGTCGTTCCGCTGGCCGCGCTCCTCGCCGAGGCGCCCGGCGGGCGACTGGTCCTCGACCACCTGGCCGAACGCTTCTACGGCGGCGACCCACTGGCCCTGCTGGACGCCTGTCTCTCGCTGCTGTTCGACTGGCAGACCACCCTGTTCGGCTACGGCATCGCGCTGGAGTCGCACCAGCAGAACGTCTCGCTGGTGCTGGGGCCGGGCGGTGTGCGGTTGCTGTTCAAGGACAACGACGGGCCCCGCGTCAACGCGACCCGGCTGGCGGCCGTGCTGCCCGGGCCGTGGGGCTTCGACGATCCGCGGACCTTCACCGCCGGGGACGGGCCTGTCGCCGACGTGTTCGCCACCATCACCGTCCATCTGTGCGCCGGGGCCTACGCATTCGGGCTCGCCCAGCACCGGGACGCGCTGCTGGCGCTCGTCCGCGAACGGCTCGCGCAGGCCGTCGACCGGCTCGGCGGTGACGCGGGCGCCGTCCTGCGGGCGCATGTCCTCGATGCGCCGCGGCTGCCGGTCAAGGCCATGGTCACGGCCGGCACGCTGCTCAGCAAGGAGCGCTCGGGCGCCGCGGACGTCAACAAGCACTACACGAGCGGCCCCAACTACCTGCTGGCCCACGGGGGTTCCGCATGAGCACCGAGACCCTGCGGATGCCGGGTACGGCATTCACCCGCGGGCATGTGCACGCGGTCGCGGGCTGCTACTTCGTGGCGTCCTTCGCCGCGCTCGGGCTGCCGCCGTATCTCACCGAGATCCTCCCGGAGCTGGGTGACCGCCATGCCCGCTGGGCGGGGGTGCTGTACGTCGTCCCGACCGTGTTCGGGGCGCTGGGCGCCCCGCTGTGGGGACGGCTCGCCGACCGCTACGGCCGTAAACGGCTGCTGCTGCGAGCCCAGTTGGGGCTCGCCGTGGCCTTCCTGCTCGCGGGCTGGGCGGACTCCCTGGCCACGTTCACGGTGGCGCTGGTGCTGCAGGGCATTCTGGGCGGCACGTTCGCCGCGTCCAACGGGTACCTGGGTGCCGCCCTGAAGGGGCCCGCCCTGTCCAGGGCACTCACCTTGATGCAGGGCAGCGCGCGGGCCGCGCTGG
Source organism: Streptomyces sp. NPDC051172 (assembly GCF_040682555.1). Classification (NCBI taxonomy): domain Bacteria; kingdom Bacillati; phylum Actinomycetota; class Actinomycetes; order Kitasatosporales; family Streptomycetaceae; genus Streptomyces; species Streptomyces sp. NPDC051172. The sequence goes on along the minus strand of NZ_JBFBBE010000041.1, from coordinate 3,764 downwards.
TCGTGGCCCCGATCGTGGTCGGCTCGCTGTCGGGCCGGCTGTCACCGCACCGCCAGTACGCCCTTCTCGCCATACTGCCGTTGGCCGCCGCCCTGCTGCTGGCGGCGCTGCCCGAACCGGAGCCTGCCGCAGAGGAGTCGGAGAACGCCCCCGAGACGACTGCCGTGCACGAGCCGCCGGTGATCTCGCTCAAGGCCCTGTACGCCCTTGAGTTCGCCTTCGTCTTCTCCACGGTCATCTCCTTCCCCTACCTGATCGCCCTCGTCGACGACCGCCTGCCGGGCACCTCGCCGACGCTGTCCGGTGTGCTGTTCGCCCTCCCCCACCTGTGCTACCTGGTCTCGGCGCTGGCCGTGCACTCCGCCTTCCAAGGCCGCCCTCGCACCGGTATCGCACTCGGCTTCGCCTGCATCGCGCTCGGGCTCGCCGGGCACGGGGTCGCCGGCTCCCTGCCCGCCCTGATCGCCGTACGGCTGCTGCTGGGCGCGGGCCTCACCCTCGGCCTGGTGTGCCTGTCGGTGCTGGCCGCCGACTGCGCCAAAGGCCGCGCTCCGGGTGGGATGTTCGGCTCGCTGGAGTTCTTCTCCAAGGCCGGCGCGGTCGCCGCCGGCCTGGCCGCGGCGGCGGGCAGCGCCCGCTTCGGCCCGGCCGCACCCGTACTGACCGGCAGCGCGGCCGCCGCCGTCACCGTACTGGCCACTCTCCTCCCCCCGCTGACCCCCCGCACCCGCAGGAGCCGCTGATGCCCTCACTGATCCGTCCGCAGACCTCGTCCGGGGGGACCGCGGTCTCGCTCTGCCCGCCCGCCACTGCCGCCGCGCCCGCAGGGCTTCCCTCCGCCGACGACGCCGTGGCCCACACGCTCCTCAACTGCCTGCTGCGCGAGGTGTCGGGCCCCGAGCACCAGTCGGTCGTCGCCGACGGCGGGCTGCTGCTGCGGCTGCCCCGCCGCGGAGTGCTGCTGCGGGTCGCGCTGCGCCGCACCTCTCTGCTGGGCGCGCACCGCTTCACCGGCCCCGTGAGCGAACAGGGCGAGGACGGCTGGTCGGAGGTGGACTGGCGGCGCCTGGCCGAGTACACGCACGACGAGCTGTCGCTGCGCACCGGCGTACGCAACGAGGAGTTCCTGGAGCAGATCGCCTCCAGCCACGACGCCATCACCACCGCGCTCGCCGCCGGGCGCCCCGCCCGCCTCCCGGACGACCGGCTCTCCGCGTACCTGGCCTCCGAGCAGTCCCTGCTGTTCGGGCATCGCTTCCACCCCACGCCCAAGGCCCGCACCGGCGACCCGCGCGCCTGGTCCGCGTACGCCCCCGAGGTCGGCGCCTCCTTCCCGCTGCGGCACCTCGCCGTCCGCGCCCACCTGATCGCCGAGGAGTCCGCGGACCCGTCGGCGACCGCGCCGCTGGACGGTCTGCGCACGGACGTACCCGAGGGCTACCGGCTGCTGCCCGTCCACCCCTGGCAGTACGAGACCCTCCAGGCCCACCCCGCCCTGCGCGCTGCCCTCGAACGCGGCGACATCCTCGACCTGGGCCCGGGCGGGCAGCCCTTCGCGGCCACCGCGTCGGTGCGCACCCTGTACGACGGGGAGACCTTCCTCAAGTTCAGCCTGAACGTCCGGATCACCAACTGCCTGCGCAAGAACAGCAGTTACGAGCTGTCCGGCGCGGTCGCCCTGACCCGCGTGCTCACCGAGGCACTCGCCGACCTGGCCGAGCGCTTCCCCGGCAGCGCCGTGCTGCGCGAGCCGGCCTACCGCACGCTGGCGCTGCCCGGCCCGGACGGCACCCCCGACCGCGACCTGTTCGAGGGCTTCGGCGTCATCGTCCGCGAGGGCCTGCCGCGCCGTCTCGCCCCCGGCACGGTCCCCCTCCTGGCCGCTGCGGTCGCCGACGAGTACCCGACGGGCGCCGCCCACATCTCCCGCCTCCTCGGCGGAGCGGACGTACGCACGACGCTCGCCTGGTGGTCGTCGTATCTGGACCTGCTCGTCCCGCCCGTCCTCGCCGCGTACTTCGACCACGGCCTGGTCCTGGAACCCCACTTGCAGAACGTCCTGGTGTGCGTCGGCGGCGACGGCATGCCCGCGCAGGTCCTCTTCCGCGACCTGGAGGGCACCAAGCTGGTCCCCGAACACCACGCCGAGACGCTGGCGGGGCTGCGGCCCGACGTCGCGGGCCCGATGACGTACGACGCGCAGCGCGGCTGGGACCGGGTCGTGTACTGCCTGCTCGTCAACCACATTGCCGAGCTGCTCGCCGCCCTCGCCGACCTGCACCCGCAGGCGGAGGCGGCCCTGTGGGCCCGGGTGCGCGCCACGCTGCAGGCCTACGCCGACCGCCACGGCTGCCCGCCGAGACTCGCCGCCCTTCTCGCCGGAGTACCGCTGCCCGCCAAGGCCAATCTGCTGACCCGCTGGGAGCGCAAGGCGGACCGGGACGCCGGGTATGTCCGGCTGCCGTCCCCGCTCGCCGAGGACATCCTGCGCGACACGACCGGGAGCACCCGATGACCGACCCGACGCCCGCGGTCCACGACCGCGTCCTGTCTCTGCCCGCGACCGAACTGCCCGCGTACGTCTACGACTTGGCGGCGCTGCGCACCCATGCCGCCGCGGTGCGGGCCGCACTGCCGGAGCGGGTCGAGATGTACTACGCCGCCAAGGCCAACCCGGAGCCGGAGATCCTCGGCGCGCTCGGCCCGTACGTCGACGGCTACGAGGTCTCCTCGGGCGGTGAACTCGCCCACGTCGCCAAGGCGATGCCGGAGCGGCCGCTCGCCTTCGGCGGTCCCGGCAAGACACCGGACGAGGTGCGGGCCGCACTGGAGCTCGGCGTCGAGCGTTTCCATGTGGAGAGCGAGTACGAGCTGCGCATGCTGGCCGAGCTGGCGCGGACATGCGCGCCGGGGCGACGGGTGGCGGTGCTGGTCCGCGTCAATCTTCCGGTCGCGGACGGGTGGCTGGCGGGCAGCTCACTGGCGATGGGGGGCCGTCCGACGCCGTTCGGCCTGGACCCGGCACAGGCCGTCGACGTCGTCCGCGCGCTCGCCGACGGGACGTATCCCCACCTCGAACTACGGGGTGTTCACGCGCACCTGGCCAGTGGCCTGGAGGCGGCGGAACAGCTGGCGGTGGCCGAGTCCGTGGTGTCCTGGGCGAGGGGCCTCGGTGTTCCGCTCACCGAGGTCGACGTCGGCGGCGGCATGGCCGTCGACTACACCGCTCCGGAGCGCCGCTTCGACTGGACCGCGTACGGCGGCGGGCTCGCCCGTCTTGTCGAGGCGCACCCGGACCTGACCCTGCGCATCGAGCCGGGGCGGGCGCTGACGGCGTACTGCGGCTGGTACGCCACCGAGGTGCTGGACGTGAAGGCCAGCCACGGCGAGGAGTTCGCGGTGGTCCGCGGCGGCACCCATCATCTGCGGACCCCGGCGACGAAGGGGCACGACCAGCCCTGTTCCGTGCTGAAGGTGGACGCCTGGCCGCACCCGTGGCCACGCTCCGCCGTCGAAGGCGAGCAGGTCACTGTGGCCGGGCAGCTGTGCACCCCGAAGGACGTCCTGGCCCGCCAGGTGCCCGCGCCGGGGCTCAGGGCCGGCGACCGGGTGGTGTTCGCGCTCGCGGGGGCCTACGCGTGGAACATCTCGCACCACGACTTCCTGATGCATCCCCGGCCCGGTTTCCACTTCCTCCGCCCTTCGACCGCCGGGTTGTGATCAGGCCACCCGCGCAGCGAAAGGGCCGCCCTGAGAGGGCGGCC
>NZ_JBFBBE010000040.1:0-83121 GCF_040682555.1 Streptomyces sp. NPDC051172 | reverse complement strand
GCTGCTACCGCCCTGCGCGCTTGCGGTGCGCCGCGGCGCGGGACGGTGTGCGGCCCCCTGGACCGGGCCACGGCGTTCGGCGCCGCGCCGGGGGACGGCCTCGCGGTGGTCAGCCGGCAGACCACCGCCTGCTCCCGTCACCGCCCGGCCGTGATGGACGCCCATGCGGCAGGCCACCCTGCCGGCACACGGGCTGGAGCCGAGCCAGAGCACTCGCGCTGCCGGCCCGGCACCTTCCGGACGCCCTGCGGGCGGAGCGGGCCGCGGCCCATCTCCTTCACGACGTTCAGAAGGCGCTGCCGGCTCCGGGCATCGCCCACGCCGTACCCGGCCTTGTCCCGGAGGTCGAGCAGCACATGCCCACCGGTCCCACATGGCAGGACCTCCTCCACGCCCTCGCGGAATGACCGGCGGCACCGAACGCAGAGTGGCAACGGGTCGTGCAGGGGCGCTTCAGCGTTGGGCCACGGCCGCGACGCTGCCCCTGTGCTCCTGCCAGGCCTGTTCGCGCAGTTCGGCCGACAGCAGGAGTTCGACCGCTGTGCAGGCCAGTGCTTCGGTCGCGGCGAGGAGCACGCGACGGGCGCGGTCGGAGGCTGCCGCGATGGCGAACTCGGGGGTGTGGTCGGAGCCGTCCGGATCCATGATCGCGACGAAGGGGTGGATGGCAGGGACGCGTCCGCTGACGTTGCCGATGTCCGAGGAGCCGAGGAACACGCCGGGCGCCGGTGGTGTGAGGTCGATGCCCGCGCGGGCCAGGTGACGGGCGAACCGTACGGACAGGGCCGCGCTGTCCCGGAAGTGCTCGTAGCGCGGTGTGGCCCGCCCGAACGCGACCGTCGTGCCCATGGCGCGGGCCACGCCCTGTGCGCAGGTCAGCACCTCGCCCGCGAGCTCCTCCAGAGCGGCGGTCGTCGCGGCGCGCAGCCCGAACAGGCCTTCCGCGTACTCGGGGACGATGTTCGTCGCCATGCCGCCGTCGGTGATGATGCCCTGGACGTGCGACCCCTGCGGCAGGCGCGGGCCGGCGGCGGCGAGGGCGTTGAACAGCTGGATGAGGGCCGCGAGGGCGTCGATGCCCTCGGTGGGGTTCCCGGTGGGGTGGGCGGCACGGCCGTGGAAGCCGATGCGGTACTGCGTCTGGGCGGTCAGGGGCGCCCACTGCCAGTTGTGGACACCGGGATGGAACATCAGGGCGGCGTCGACGTCGTCGAAGACGCCGGCCTCGGTCTCGGTGACCTTGCCGCCGCCACCCTCCTCCGCGGGCGTACCCACGGCCCATACGGCCCCTGCGCCGTCCCCCAGCACGGCCCGTGCCGCGAGCGCGGCGCCGAGGCCGGCCGCGGCGATCAGGTTGTGACCGCAGGCGTGCCCCAGCCCGGGCAGGGCGTCGTACTCCAGGAGGAGGGCCACCGCCGGCCGGCGCACGGTTCCGGCCCGCGCGGCGAAGGCGGTGGGCAGTCCGGCGAGGTCCCGCTGCACCGTGAACCCCTCGCGTTCGAGCTCGCCGCTCAGCAGCCGCACCGCCCGGTGTTCCTCGAATCCGTACTCGGGGTCGGCGTGCAGGGCCAGGGCGACCTCCCACAGGCGCTCCGAGCGGGCGGCCACCTCCCTGACCACCCGTCCGAGCGCCTCGTCCACCGCGTCTGCCACACCGGCCTCCCGAGGTTTTCCAGGTACGTGTGTGTCTCTGTGCGAGTTCCAACAAGTCGGCCTCCCACACCGTTAACCCGCTGCGGGACGGGGCACTCGGGGCTCCGGCGGATCCGGACGGGGAGCCGCCGCTTCTTGGCTGGAGGTGGACAGGATGGGACACGGAGGAAACGTCATCGACGAACTGATGACCGATCACCGGGAGGTCGAGGAGCTGTTCGGCCGGATCGAGGCGCTGCCGTCCGGTGACAGGACGCGCAAGGTGTACGCCGACCAGGCCACGATGGAACTGGTACGGCACTCGGTGGCCGAGGAGGAGTACCTCTACCCGGCGGTGCGGGAACATCTCGTCAACGGCAACACCATGGCGGACAGGGAGATCGAGGACCATGCCGGCGCCGAGCAGATCATGAAGGATCTGGAGAGCTGCGACGTGGACGACCCCGAGTTCGACCGTCTTGTCGGGAGGCTGATGAGCGAGGTACGCGCGCACATCGCCGACGAGGAGGAGAACCTCTTCCCCCAGCTGCGCACGGCATGCTCGGCGGAGGCCCTCGACGAGCTGGGAGACAAGGTGCGCCAGGCCAAGAAGCTGGCGCCGACCCGGCCGCACCCCTCCGCACCCGACAAGCCTCCGGCCAACAAGCTGCTGGCGCCGGGGGCCGGGCTGGTCGACCGCATGCGTGACGCGCTGAGCGGACGCGGCAAGCACTAGTGACCCGACGCCCGGCGCCTTGACGGCCTGCTCTCAGGCGGGCTGTCCCGGCTTGAGCAGGGTCATCAGCTGGTCCTGGTGCAGTGCGGTCACCGGGGCAAGCAGGTCGGGGTGGCGCAGCAGGGCCGCCGCCCGCCGGTCGCTCTCGTCGGGGGCCACCAGGCGCCGGAACGCAGCGGGCGGTCCGGCCGTATGGCTGCCCTCGGCGAGAGCGGCCACGGCGCGGCTGGCCAGTTGCGGGTCGCTCAGCAGACAGGCCGCCCAGCTGGCCACGACCTCGTCGACCCAGGTGCGCCAGGCGTACGCGTCCGGGTCCTGGCCGTCGGCGGCCTCCGCGCCGGCGATCCAGTCGAGCCGGGCGGATCCGCCCGGACCCGCCATGCCGACCAGGGCAGCGTCCACGGGCGTGGGGTAGCGCAGCCAGGCGGCGACCGTCACAGCCTGGCGGGCCTGCACCTCGCACAGGGCCGAGGCCAGTGCGCCGCCGCCCGAGGGATAGGCGCAGGTCAGCCACTGGGCGGTCGCCGCGATGAGCGGGGAGAGATCTGCGAGCACTGCGGGGCCGTCCGTACTGCGTGGGGAGAGGGCAAGGGCTTGTGAAAAACGGTAGCTCGCCGGCTCGGGCAGGGACATGCCCGCATCCGGTCCGGTGACGTGGCATCGACCACAGCGGCGCGGGAACCCGGTGGGTCTCTGCACGCGCCCACCCCTGGGAGAAGGTCATGAGTCTTCTGCGTCTGGTCGGCCGCCCCATGCTCGCCTCCATGTTCGTCTCCGGTGGTCTGAACACGCTGCGCGCTCCCGAGGAGGTCGCTCCGGTGGCCGAGCCCGTCGTCCGGCCGGTCACCGAGCGGGTCGACGCCCTGCCGGACCGCACCGAGCAGGTCGTACGGCTCAATGGAGCCGTACAGATGGTGGCGGGTCTGCTGCTGGCGAGCGGCCGGCTGCCCCGGCCTGCTGCGCTGGCCATCGCGGCCACGCTGGTGCCGACGACTCTCGCGGGTCACCGCTTCTGGGAGGCGGACGACCCCGAGGAGCGCGCGCAGCAACGCATCCACTTCCTCAAGAACCTGTCGATGCTCGGCGGTCTGCTGATCGCGGCCGACGACACCGCAGGCGCTCCCTCGCTGGCGTGGCGTGGCCGACACGCCGCCCATGATCTGCGGCGCGATGCCCATCTGGTACGCCGGTCCGTACGGGCCACGGCCCGGCCCGCCGCCGCGGTCGGCGGTGTCCGGGCCCGGCTGGCCCGCTGATCACCTCACCCGCGGGCGAGGAACCGCTCGAGGGTGGTGGTCAGTTCTGTCGGCTTCTCCAGCGGCAGCTCGTGACCGGCGTCGATGATGCGGACCTCGGCGTCCGGGTAGGCCTTGGCCATGCGCAGCATCTGTCGCACCGGCAGCTGGATGTCGTGGTAGCCGTGGATCAGGAGGGTCGGTGTGCGGATCTCCCCGACCCGGTCCAGGACGTCGAACGCTCGCATGGCGCCGTAGAGCGTCATGACGACCTCGCGCGGGGTGGCGGCGGACGCCTTGATGTGGGCGCGGACCTCCTCGCGGGGATGGCCGGGGCCGAAGGCGCGCTGGATGTTGGTGGCGACGAACAGCTTGTAGGGGACGAGTGTCGAAGCCGCCATGAGCAGGCCACGGCCGCGGCTGTAGGTCATGCGGGCGATGGAGCCCACCAGCACGAGGCGTTCGACTCGCTCCGGATGGTCGAGGGTGATGGTCTGCGCGATCATGCCGCCCATCGAGTGGCCCACGAGGACGGCCCGTTCCACCTCGAGGTGGTCGAGCAGGGCGAGGACGTCGGTGGCCAGTTCCGCGACGGTGGGCACCCCCGCGCCGCTGCTGTCGCCGTGGCCGCGCAGATCGAGGCGGATCACCCTGCGCTTCTCGGCGAAGTGGGCCATCTGGTGGTCCCAGCGGTGGCGGTCGGCCGTCCAGCCGTGGATGAACACCAGGGGCACGCCGTCGCCGTCGCGGGGGCCCTCGTCGTCGTACGTCAGCGTTGCGCCGTCGACTTCGAGCTGCGGCATCGTGCCTCCTGGGGAACAGATCGGTTACTGGCGAGTACGTTAGCGGTCGGCGGGGCCCTCGTCACCGCCGTTCGCCGAGGAAGTCGAGGATGTGCCCGAAGACGTCGAGGGCGGCGCCCCGGCCGAGGAAGGTGTCCAGGTGGCCGTAGCCGGGGATCTCGGTGTAGGTCACGTCCAGGTGCGGGTGGCGGCGGGCGAGGACGTCGTGGCACAGCTGCTGGGAGTCCAGCCACAGGCCGTTGTCGCTGCCCGCCAGGAGAAGGAGCGGTGTGTCGATGCGGCCGGCCGCGTCCAGGGCGTTGGGAGGCAGGGCCGCGTAGCGGTGGTCGGTGTCGTGCCAGCGGACCACGGTGCGGGCCAGTTCGATGCGGCGCAGGTGCGGCAGGATCCACAGGGGTGCGGGGCCGAGGAGTTCGGCGAGCCGGTTGTGGGTGGTCTCGGTCAGGTGCTCGTGGACGAAGAGCGAGGCACCGGTGCCCCACGCCGAGTGGTGCAGGATCTGGCAGGTGGGGTCGGGGCAGTCGGCCTTGCGCGAGGCCAGGGCGAACAGCGGCGTGTACTTGGACCGCAGGCCCACCGTGCGGAAGTCGACGGGGATGTGGTCGAGGCGGGACTTCAGCAGTTCGCCGGCCAGGGACATGCGCAGCGAGGTGCGGCCGGCGAGTTTCGGGGTGAGGAACACGCCCTGCGCGACCACGCCCGACAGGCCCGGTACCAGGCCCGCCGTCATGCTCAGGGACAGGGTGAGGGCGCCGATGCAGTGGGCCACGGCGAACAGCGGACGGTCCTCGCCGATGCGGGCGCGGATGTGGGCGACGGCGGCGGGGATGTCGTAGAGGGCGACGTCGTCGTAGGTGTATTTCCGGCCGGTGGCGTTGTACGGCAGGCGGCAGCTGCCGCGCCAGTCCAGCAGCCACGGCTCGTAGCCGTCGTCGAGCAGTACGTCGACGAGGTTGCGGATCTCGGGCAGCAGGAACATGTCGGCGGAGGCGGTGTGTCCGTGCAGCAGGAGCACCGCGGGACGGTCCGGCTCGCCGGTGTCGATGCGGGTCAGGCCGAGGCGGACGCCGTCCGGGGCGTGGAAGGGGATCTCCTCGACCTGCTGCGGGTCCAGACGGTGGTGCAGGGGACGCAGGGTGGGGGTGGTTCTGACCTTGCGGAGGGCCGGCCTGGTGGTGGGTTTCGTCGCCTTGAAGATCATCGGTTGTGCTCCGTGGGGTGCTGGGTGCGGCGCAGGTCGAGGAGGTCGGCGGCGGCCCGGGTGAAGGGGCCGAGCAGGCCGCGGCCCATCTGGAGGCCGAACCAGGCGAGCCAGGTCAGCTTGGCGGCGCGCTGCTCCCGGCTGGTGAGACGGGGGTCGACCTGGATGCCGTCGATCTGGTCGCGTACGTAGCTGTCCGCGGGCACGACCAACTCGCCGGCCAGGAGGGCGGGTTCGCCCTCGCGTCCGATTCGGACGGTCAGGGCGCGGGTCTGGCGCCAGAGGTCGCGGCGGGCGCGGGCGTGTTTGCGGCCCTCCAGCCACCAGCTGCCGCCGTCCGTGTCGCGCAACAGCAGCCGGTAGCGCAGGAGTTGGTGGGCCAGGCCGTGGTGTTCGGGAATGCCCTCCTCGGGGCGGATCCACGCGTCGCCCCGTTCCACGGTGAGCGGGTCGGGGTGTGCGGCCGGGCAGGTGAGGTGTCCGCGTACGTCGATGCGGCGCTCGGTGACCAGCTGGTGCATGCTCGCGATGGAGAGCGTGAGGGCCATCGAGCAGGGCGTGTCGGAGGGGGCTGCGACCGGGCCCACCTGGCCTTCGGTGGTCTCGGTGAACCAGAGGTAGGGCTGGTCGTCCTTGTGCGGCAGCCGGGCCAGACCGTCGCCCGCCAGCCGCTCGAAGGTCTTGAGCTGTGCGCGGGCGTCGTAACGGGTGGCTGGGGGAAGGCCGAGGGCCTCGACGAGGTGAGCGGTGCGTTCGCCGGTGGCCGCCGGTCCCTTGAGCGTCGCCTCGCACAGCTTGAGAGCGGTGGGGCTCTGCAACACCCGGGACAGGAAGGTCAGTTCGGGTATCGGTTCCGCCTGGAGGCGGGCCAGGGCGTCGGTGCGCCAGTCGTCCCAGTCCTTGACGCGCACGTGCATGCCGCCCAGGGCCATGTCCTGTACGACGTCGTCGAGGGTGTTGGGCACGCCGGTCAGGTTGTAGTCGAAGCCCCAGGCGTCCGGTTCGCAGATGACGCCGACCGCGACCCGGCTGACCCAGTCCACCGGGGCGACGTTGAGGTATCGGAAGGCGGGCACGGTGCGGAAGCGGCCGAAGGCCGACACGAGGCCGCTGGAGAGGTCCTGGGGGTTGTAGGCGCCGGTCTTGGTGTGGCCTCCGATGCCGCCCGGGCGCAGCGCGGTGACGATCAGGCCGTGGTCGCGGGCGCGGCGCAGCGCGACCTCCGCGGCCCATTTGGTCTGGTCGTAGCCCGCGATGAGGCGGTCGGCGTGGGCCAGGGGGTCGTCCTCGCCCATGGAGGTGATGCCGACCTCGTTGAAGACGGCGATGGAGGAGATGTGGTGCAGGGGTTTGGGGCGGCAGGCGGCCGCCAGTTCCGCGAGGGCGAGGGTGCCGAGGACGTTGCTCGCGCGCAGTGACTGGTAGCCGCGCAGGAAGTCGACGGCCGCGGCCACGCCCACGATGCCGTCCAGTTCATGCGCGAGCTCGTTCCACCGTTCCTCGCTCAGGCCCAGGTGCGGGTGGCGGATGTCGCCGGGCAGCACGGTGATGCGGCGGCGGACCTCCGTCGACCAGGGCAGCCGGTAGCTGCGCAGGGCCTCGCCGAGCCGGGTCTCGGCCGCTGCCTCGTCGGCGGCGCGGACCAGGCAGTGCACATGGGCGTCGCTGTGGCGCAGCAGGTCCAGGAGCATATGGCTGCCGAGGAAGCCGGTCGCGCCGGTGAGCAGGATCCGGCGGGGCGGCAACGGCTCGGGAGCGGCGATGAACGGGAGGCGGTCGGCGAGAGCGAGGTCGGCCAGGATCTGGTCGAGGTCTTCGCGGCGGGCGGTGGTGTGCGGCGCGTGGGCAGGCTCGGCCGACCGTGCGGCCGGGGGCGGTGGTGTGAGCGGAGAGGGGACGGGCGGCGCAGTCGTCGACCCGGCCCTCGAGTGTCCCGCGGTGGTGACCGTGGGGGCGACGGCCCTGATGCCGGGGATCCGTGCCCAGCGGCGGGCGAGGCTGCTGGGGCGGGCGTCGGCGAACACCTCGTCCAGATCGACCTCGATGCCCAGTTCCTCCTCCAGCTCCGCCACGAGTTCCACCGCGTTCACGGAACTGCCGCCGGCGTCGAAGAAGTCGGCGTCGGGCGCGAGACGCCCCTCGGGCAGATGGCGGCCGGCCGCCGCGGCGATGACGGCGGCGAGCACGTCGACGTCCAGGGGCGGATCCGTGTCGGGCGGCCCGTCCGCGGCGGTGGCGGAGTGCGCGGGCACGGCAGCCGGCACGACCCTCGCCAGCAGGTCGCTCACGCCCAGTCCGCCGCCGCCGCGCTCGATCGACTCCGCCGTCGCCCGCCGGCCGGCGTACGCCGACGCGTTCTCGTTCGTCTCACGCATGAGTGCCCTTCACCATGTCAGCAACCATGTCCGCGGTTCCTTTCCTCTTGCTGTCTGCTTCGTCACCGGTCACTGCTGCCAGGAGCGGAACGCCCGCAGGTGTTCGGGCGTGACCACGCACTCCAGGCGCTCGTCGTCCTGCGCTCCCCCGCCCAGGGCGGCCAGCAGCCGGCGGGCCGGTGCGTTGCGTTCTGTGCGCTGCGCGGTCAGCCGGACCTTGGGGCAGCCGAGCTCCTCGGCGCGGTCGGCCAGCCACTGCAGCAGGCGTTCTTCGACGCCCCGGCCGAGGGCGCGGCAGCTCATCAGCCAGGCCGGTACGTCGAGCAGGTCACCGTCCGCACGCAGGGCGAGGAGGCCGATCTGGCCGTAGTCGCCGAACCGGTCCCGGGCCGCTGCCGTCCACACCTCGCCTTGCTCGCCCCAGCGGGTTACGTCGAGGCCGTCGTCGGAGCGCGGGTGGAGGGTGAACTGGTTGGTGCGGCGCACCAGTTGCTCGGCCCGCGGAACGTCGGCGGCGGTCAGGGGCCGGATGTCGACCTCCAGTTGCAGCCCGGCCAGGAACTCCTCGAAGCCGGCTCGCTCGCGCTCGGTGTCCCGTTCCCGTTCCTGTTCGTAGAAGCGGGCGCGCAGTGCGTCCTCGGACGTCGCCGCGGAAGGCACCAGCGGCCACAACCGGCCCAGGAACGCCACGAGTTCGGCGGTCGGCGGGCAGGTGACCGAGAGCACCTGCGGGAGCGCCGAGCGGACCTTGGCGATCTCGGCGGGGTTGTCGTCGAGGAACAGGAAGCTGTCCAGGCCGAGGTTGAGCGTGTGCGCCGCCTCGGCGAGGCGGTCCGGCTTGGGGCCCCAGGCGGCGGAGAGCACGCTGAAGTGTTCCGGCTTCAGCAGGCTGTCCGGGCGGTCCAGGACCGCGCGTACGGTCTCTTCGTCGTTGTTGCTGACCAGCACCAGCAGCGCGCCGGCCGCACGCCATTCGAGCAGCTTGCGTGCCAGCAGGGCCCGGGGACCGGTCAGGTCCACCGCGCCGGGGCCGATCTCCCCGGCCACTCCGCCCCACAGGGTTTCGTCGCCGTCCACCGCGATCACCTTCGGCGCGGGACGGCGCACGGCCCGCACGACGTCGGCGAGGCGCAGGGCGACGGCCGCCTGGAACTGGGGCGTGAAGGGGAGGTGGGCCAGGCGCTCGGTGCGTTCGTCGAAGTGTTCCTCGACGGGGTGCAGGCTGGTCCAGTCGCCGGGACCGAGTACGGCTGTTGCGGGCAACTCGGCGAGTTCGGCGGCGAGTTCGCGCTCCCAGCGCTGCAGGCGCTCCGGGGTGTGTGCGGCGGGCAGGAAGCCGACGACCAGCGGCTTACGGGTGCGCTCGGCCAGGGCCCGCAGGGCGGCGGGGTAGGCGGTGCGCAGCTCGGCGAGCAGCGCGTCGTCCACCGGACCGAACCGCTCCAGGTCCGCCGCCCGCAGCAGCACCACGCCCACTGCCGTCGACGCGTCGGCGAAGACGCCGGAAGGATCCCGCAGACCGGCCAGCACCTGGTGGTACGGGGCTTCAACGACGGTCGTCGCCGTGCCGTCCGGTGCCCCGTCGTCGAGGGCCGCCTCGCACATCAGGGGCAGGTGGCCGAGGGCGAAGGTGGCGGCGAGGGCGAGTGCGGGGCGCGGAGCGGATGCCACGGGAGCCTCTTCGCCGACGGCAGGCGTCGTACCCACCGGCCGCGAGGCGTCCTCGGCCGTCTGCGCGAGCAGCCGCACCAGCTCCTCCCCCAGCCCGGCGGCCGTGGCCGTGTCGAGGATGTCGAGGTTGTGGTCGAGCCGGACGCGGCCGGCCTCCGGCGTCACGGTGATCATGAGGTCGAGGTCGGAGTAGCCGGTCCCCACCGGCAGCACGTCCAGGCAGGTGAGGCCGCCCGCGGCTCGAACGTAGTTGAAGTACACCTCCACCAGAGGCGCGTCGGGCCGGTACAGGCCCTGCTTGGCCAGCACCGGCAGGACGTCCGAGAACATCGCGCCCTTCGTGAGGATCTTCTCCAGGCGGCTGTCGGTGCGGCGCAGCACGTCCTCGATCCGCTCCTGTGCCCTCGCCTCGGCGGGGAAGGGCACCGGTACCCCGAAGAAGCCCACCGCGTCGAACGCGTTGGCGTGGATACGGGTGTCGACCGGCACGGCGAGGACGAAGCGCTCCCGTTCCCGCAGCCTGGCCAGCAGCACGGTCAGGGTGCCCAGGCAGAAGGCGGCGGGTGTGACGGCGAGGCTGCTCGCGGCCGCCGTCACCTGTTGCATGAGGCCGTCGGGGATCGCCACGCTCACGCTGCCGGCCCGGTAGGAGCGTGCGGCCGGACGCGGGTGAGTGAGCGTCAGGTCGAGGCGCTCGCTGCCGTGGAAGGCCTCGCGCCACTCGGCCGCGCCGGTTCCGGGGCCCTCCCCCGGCTGCTGCGCCTCGATCAACAGGTCCAGGTCACGGTTGGTGACCGTACCCGCGAGGGCGGTGCCGGACAGTTCGCTGTCGATCTCGGCGGCCACCAGCAGCAGGGACTGCAGGTCACTCACCGCGTGGTGGGCGCCGTACAGCAGGATCTGGCCGCGCTCGCCGCCGTCGAGGAGTTCGAAGCGCCACATTGGGGGCTGTGCGAGGTCGAACGGCGGCTCGACCAGCCGGCGCAACCGGTCGGCGGCGTCAAGCTCGTCGGCCGCGGGTACGGCCGTCCAACGCAGCAGCGGCTGTGCGGGTTCCCGCTCCACCCGCAGCTGCCTGCCGCCCTCGCTTCCGGTGACGATCGCGGTGCGCAGGGCCGCATGCCGGGCGGCCAGGCGGGTGAGGATGCCGGCGAGCGTGGTATGGGTGGTCGCGGTGGTGAGCCGTACGGCGAGGCCGACTGCATGGGCCGCGGCCGGCATGTCCGGGCGGGCGCTGCGCTGCAGGCGCACGACGTCACGGGTGGCCGGGCGCAGTTCGCTGTCCGGCACTTCGGTGGCCGCTTCGGTCCGGGGCGCCACCGTGCTGCGTTCGGGCAGGGCTGTGGCCAGGGCCTGGGCGAGGCCTCGGATGTCGGTGGCCGAGAAGACTGCGGTGGACGGGAGTTCGGCGCCCAGTTCGCGGGCGAAGGCGTTGCGCAGCCGCACCAGCATGAGGGAGTCCAGGCCCAGTTCCTTGAGGGCCGTGGTGGCGGAGGGGTCGACGGCACCGCCGGAGACCTGGCCGACCCTCGCGCGCACATATGCCTCCAGCCGTTCCGTGCGCTGTTCCTGCGTCGTGGCCGCGAACACCTGCTTGACCAGGTCGTCGGAGCCTTGCGGGCCCGCGGGGACGGTGGCCAGGTCGGCGAGGAGGGGGCGGGTGCGGGCGGCGTCGGGGTCGAGGGCGAGCAGTTCCCGGTCCAGGGCGAGGGGGGCGAGTTGGCGGCGTTCGGTGGCCAGGACGCGGTCGAACAGTTCACCGCCCTCGGCGGGAGTGAAGGGAACGAGACCCGACCGGCTGGTTTCTACGGCCCGGATGGCGTCGGCGGCGACCATGCCGACGCCGGTCCACGCGCCCCAGTCCAGGCTGAGCGCACTCCTCCCGGCGAGGGAGAGGTGGTGGGCCCAGGCGTCCAGGAAGGCGTTGGCCGCCGAGTAGGGGCTCTGGCCGGCCGAGCCGAGCAGGCCGGCCGCGGAGGCGAACAGGACGAGGTTCTCGGCCTCGGGGACGAGTTCGGTGAGCAGGGTGGTGCCCAGCACCTTCGGGGCCAGAACGTTCAGGACGCGTTCGTCGCTCAGGTTCACGACCGTGGCGTCGTCCAGGACGCCCGCGGTGTGGACGACCGTGGCGATCGGTCCGGCTTCCCGTCGTACGGCGTCCAGGGCGGACGTCAGGCCTGCGCGGTCGGCCACGTCGGCACGGACCACGTGCACGGTGACTTCGCGCTCTTCCAGGCCCTGGATCCACTCCGCCGCCTGCGGGGTCGGCGCGCTGCGGCCCAGCAGGGCCAGCTTGCGGGCGCCGCGCCGTGCCAGCCGCTCGGCGACGACGCGGCCGAGGCCGCCCAGACCGCCGGTGATCAGGTGGACGCCGTCCGGGGTGGCGCCGTCGCCGGCGCCGTCGTCCGGACGGGTGCGGGTCAGACGCGGCACCATGCGGTCCGCGCCGCGCAGCGCGAGGAGGCGTTCGTCGTCGGCGTACCGCAGTTGCGTCCACAGGGCGTCCACGCCGTCCGTGGGCGGCAGGTCGATCAGGGTGGTCCTCAGCTCCGGGTGCTCCTGGGCGAGGGCGAGCCCGAAGCCCCAGGCCAGGGCCTGTTCGGGACGGGTCACCTGGGTGCTGTCGCCGGCGGCCTGGCTGCCGCGGACGACCGTGAACAGGCGGGGCGCCGGGCCCTGCGCCCGGTCGGTGAGCGTCCGTACCAGGTGCAGGGTGCTCAGGCAGCACAGCCGCGCCGCCTCCCGCGCGGTGCGTGCATCGCCGATCGGCGGGGCGTCGAGCGCGGACAGCTGCACGACGCGCTCGGGTGCCGCGTCCGCGAAGGCGTCCTCGAACAGACGGGCCAGGTGCTGCGGATCGGCCGGGTCGAGCACGTACCGGCCGGGGCCCTGGACGTCGTATGCCCCGCCTCTGTGGGCGATCACATGGGGCACGGAAGCAGCGTCGAGCCGGTCGGCGAGTTCGGCGGCGACGCCCGTCTCGTCGGCGAGGATCAGCCAACTGCCCTGGGTGGGCGTCTGTTTGGCGGGCGGGCGCGGCTGCCAGCGGGTCTCGAACAGTGCGCCGTCCAGTGGGGAGAGCGCGGCGAGCTCGAACTCCTCGACGACCAGCAGGAGTTGCTCGTCCTCGTCGTACAGTCGCAGGTCGAGGGTTGCTCGGTCGGCGTCCACGGAGCGCAGTCGGCACGTCGTCGATACGGGAGTCGTCCTGCGCCCGGTGAAGTGCAGCCGTCCGGCTCCGGCGGGTACGAAGGCCCGGCCTGCGGGTGTGTCGTGCGGCAGGGCGGCCGTGTGGAAGGCGGCGTCGAGGACGGCCGGGTGCAGCAGATGACCGGCGGCGGGCCGCGGGGCAAGCCTTCCCCACGCGGCCGAGTCCCCGAAGCGGCCCTGCTCCAGACCGCGGAAGGCGGGTCCGTATTCGATGTCGAGGGCGGCGAGTCGGGCGTATACGGCGGACAGGTCGGCCTCCTGGGCGCACTGTTCGCGCAGGGCAGCCGGCGATTCGTGCTCGTCCGGCGCCCGGTCGCCGCTGACCGAAGTGACGCGCCCGGTGACATGCCGCTCCCAGCGCTCGGAGGCCGCAGCCGAAGCGATGGCGAAGGGACGTGAGCCGTCCTCGGCGGGCCGCAGGACCAGTTGCAGCCGCACCGGCCGCTGCGCGTCCAGCCGCAGCGGCTGGTCGAACCTGACGTCGGTCAGCGCCACTTCGCCGCTGCCCTGTACGGCTGATGCCGCCTCCAGTGCCATGTCCAGGAAGGCCGCGGCGGGCAGCCAGACCTCGCCGGTGACGCGATGGTCGGTGAGATAGGCGAAGCGGCCGTCGCGCAGGTCGATCTCGGTCTGGAAGATGTGGCGGTCCGCCTCGTCGCTGGCCTCGATGTGCGTGCCCAGCAGCGGTGAGAGGCCCCCCGTCGGGGAGGCCGGCGTGCGCCAGTGGCGTTCGCGGGCGAAGGCGTAGGTGGGCAGGTCGACGCGTCGGCCGGCCGGGAAGAGGGCCTGCCAGTCGGGGGTGTGCCCGGCCGTGTGCAACTCCCCCACCCTGCGCAGCAGGTCGTCGAGGCCGCCCTCCTCGCGGCGGAGCGAGGCGATGCTCACGGCGTCGATTCCGGCTTCGGCGGCGACCGCTTCGATGGCGGAGCCGAGCGAGGGGTGCGGGCTGAGCTCGACGAAGTACCGGTACCCGTCGTCCAGCATCCGCCGGATCGTGTCCCCGAAGCGGACCGGCTCACTGAGGTTGCGGTACCAGTACCCGGCATCCAGCCGCTCTCCCGGCACGGGCTGGGCCGTCACGGTCGAGTACAGCGGCGTCGCGGTGTGCCTGCCCCGGGCGGTGCCGATGCGGTCGAGCAGCTCGTCGCGCAGTGCCGCCATCAGGGGGGTGTGCGAGGCGAAGGGGGTGGACAGTCGCCGCGCCGGGATCTTCAGCTCCTGGCACTGGCCGAGCAGATCGCTCAGCGCGTCCGCATCCCCGGACACGGCCGTGGACTGCGCGCTGTTGACCGCCGCGACGAACAGACGCCCCGCATACGGCTCAAGCAGCTCCTCCGCCCGGGTCCGCGGGAGTTCCAGGGCGAGCATGCCGCCCTTGCCGACCAGCGGGACGGCCGCCTGAGCGCGCCCGCACACCACCGTCACGGCAGCTTCGAGTGTCAGGGCGCCCGCGCTGTGGGCGGCGGCGATCTCGCCCAGGCTGTGTCCGACAACGGCGTCCGGTGCGACACCGAGTGCCCGCCAGGCGGCGGCCAGCGCCGCGTTCACGGCGAACAGGGTCGGCTGCAGATACTCGGTCCGGCCCAGCGGGGCGAGCGCTTCGGGCGCGCGCAGGACGTCGAGGACCGACCAGCCCGCCTCCCGGCGGACCGCCTCGTCCACACGGGCCAGCTCCTCGCGGAAGGCATCCGAGTCGGCCATCAACTGCACGCCCATACCGGGCCATTGGCCGCCGTGCCCGGCGAAGACGAAGGCCACCTTGCCGGACGGCTCCTCACGACGTGCCACCACGGGCCGTCGACCACCGGCCAACTCCCGCAGCTCTGCCAGCAGTTCGTCCCGGTCGCCTGCCACCAGCGCCGTGCGCCGCTCGAAGTGGCTGCGGTGCCTGGCCAGGGTGTGGGCCACGTCCGGCAGCGCCGTGTCACCGGTCAGGTGCTCAGCGAGCCGTGCGGCCTGCCCGCGCACCGCGTCCTCGGTGCGCGCCGACAGCACGAACAGCCGCTTGGACGGCGCGGGTTCGCCCTGCGCAGCGGGCGGGTCCACCGGCGGCGCCTCCTCCACGATCACGTGGGCGTTGGTTCCGCTGATGCCGAAGGCGCTCACTCCGGCGCGCCGCAGCCGCTCGCCCGTCGGCCAGGCCACTGGCTCCCGCAGCACGTGCAGCCCGCTGTCGGCCCAGTCCACATGGCGGCTGGGGGTGTCGGCATGCAGTGTGCGGGGCAGCAGCCCGTGCCGCAGCGACTGGATCACCTTGATCAGCCCGGCGACTCCCGAAGCGGCCTGGGCGTGGCCGATGTTGGACTTGAGCGAGCCCAGGTACAGCGGCCGCCCGGCGGGGCGCGAGGCGCCGAAGACCTCCGCGAGAGCGTTCGCCTCGATCGGGTCGCCGAGCGTGGTGCCGGTCCCGTGGGCCTCCACGTGGTCGATGTCGGCCGGGGCGAGTCCGGACAGCTCCAAGGCCCGCCGGATCACCTGTTCCTGCGCCGGACCGTTCGGTGCGGACAGCCCCTGGCTGCGGCCGTCCTGATTCACTGCGGTGCCGCGCAGTAAGGCCAGCACCTCGTCCCCGTCGCGGCGGGCGTCGCTCAGCCGCTTCAGTACGACCATGCCGGCGCCCTCGGCCCAGACCGCGCCGTCGGCGGCATCCGAGAACGACCGGCACCGGCCGGTCGGGGACAGACCGCGCAGGCGGCTGAACTCCACGAAGGTCTGCGGGGTGACCATGAGCGTCACCCCGCCCGCCAGGGCCAGGTCGCACTCGCCGGAGCGCAGCGCCTGCGCCGCCAGGTGCACCGCCACCAGGGAGGACGAGCAGGCCGTGTCGACGGTCAGGGCAGGGCCGTTCAGCCCGAGCGTGTAGGCGAGCCGGCCCGAGGCCACGCTCAGCGCCGAGCCGGTGCCGACGTAGCCGTCCAACTGGTCGAGCCGCGCCCCGGCCAGATAGTCGCCGGCGAACATGCCGACGTACACGCCGGTGCTGGTTCCCGCCAGTTCGGCGGGCACGATCCCGGCGCGTTCCACGGACTCCCAGGCCGTCTCCAGCAGCAGCCGCTGCTGCGGGTCCATGGCCTCGGCCTCCTTCGGTGTGATGCCGAAGAACGCCGCGTCGAAGGAGTCGATGTCGTCGAGGAAGCCGCCTTCACGGGCGTACGACTTGCCCGGCGCCTCCGGGTCGGGGTCGTAGAGCGCCTCCACGTCCCAGCGTCCGGCCGGGAACGGGCCCACCGCGTCGCGGCCCTCCGCAACCAGCCGCCACAGTTCCTGCGGGGAGCCCACCGCGCCCGGCAGCCGGCAGGCCGTCGCGATGACGGCCACCGGTTCGTCGGTCGCGGCCGCCGTCGTGCGGGACTGCTGCCCGTCCGGCGCGGCGGGGCGGAGCCTGCCGCCGTCCGGTGCGAGCACGGTGGCGAGCAGGTGATCGGCGAGGCGGGCGGGAGTGGGGTGGTCGAAGAGCAGGGTGGCGGGCAGCCGCACGCCGATGCGGGTGCCGAGGCGGTTGCGCAGGTCGACGGCCGTCACGGAGTCCATGCCCAGGTCGCGCAGCGGCTGGTCGGGACGGACGGAACGGGGTGCGGGCAGGCCCAGGGCGTGGGCGGCTTCCTCGCACACCAACTCCAGGACCCGGGCGGTGCGTTCGGTGTCGGTCAGCCGGGCCAGACGGTCGGCCGGCCCGCGGCCCGCCTGCCGGTCGGGGCGGGGTGAGGGCAGCAGTGAGGTCCACAGAGCGCCGGCGGCCGCCGCGTTGTCGCGCAGGCGGGGCAGGTCCAGATGCCAGGCGAGCAGGTGCGGTGTGCCGCGGCACAGGGAGAGCTCCACGAGGGCGCGACCCTGCTCCGGGGTGAGGGCGCGGTGGCCCAGGCGGGCCATCCGCTCCAGGTCGGCGTGTTCGGCGGCAAGGCCCTCGCCGGCCCAGGCGCCGAAGGAGATCGAGGCGGCGGACAGGCCCAGCGCCCTGCGGTGGTGGGCCAGTTGGTCGAGGAACACGTTGGCGGCCGCGTAGTTGGCCTGCCCGGCGTTGCCGACGAGGCCGGCGGCAGACGAGACCAGCAGGAACAGCTCCAGCGGCAGGTCGGCGGTCAGCCGGTGCAGATGGGCTGCGCCGTCGACCTTGGGGCGCAGCACCTGGGCGAGTCGTTCGGGAGTCAGCTCGGCGATCACGCCGTCGGCCAGGACTCCGGCGCAGTGCACCACACCGCGCAACGGCAATGCGTCGCCGACGCCGGCGAGCACATCGGCCAGGGCGGTCGCGTCCGCGACGTCGCAGGCAGCCACCTCGACTTCGGCACCGAGTGCGGCCAGCTCCTCGGTGATCCCGGCGGCCCGCGGGTCGGCTTGCCCCTGACGTGAGGTCACCAGCAGCCGCGGAACCCCGTGTTCGGCCAGCAGGCGGGCCAGCTGCCGGCCGACCGCGCCCAGGCCACCGGTGATCAGCACCGTGCCGTCGGTGGGCACGAGAGCGGGGCGGCCGACGAGGTCGAGGACGACGGGGCGGCCGGACACCTCTCGACGGCGTACCGCCTCGCGCGCGGCGGTGACCGGGAAGACCTGGGGATGTACGGGTGTGCGGACGGCGGCGCGCAGGGCCTCGGCCACCCGTTCGCCCTCGTCCGCGAGGGACACGGCGACCGCGGCCGTGAACGGCAGCTCGTCCGGAACCACGGCGACCAGCCGCGCGTCCACGACCAGCTCGGATCCGGGCGTGGCCTCGGCGGGAACGACGACCCGCGTACCGCACGCCAGGCCCTCGACCTCGGGACCGGCCTCGGCGAGCACACCGGCGCAGGAGATGTGCGTGGCATGCAGGCCGACGGCGTGCACCTCGATCCGCACCTGGGCGGGCCCGAGCGTCTGACGGGCCGCCGGGCGCAGGGTGACCTCGGCCGGAATGCCGGTCAGCTGGTAGCAGTCCCCGGCCGGGACCCGCAGCATGTCGGCCGGGCGGGCGCGCACCAGCCGCGGCGCCAGCAACTCGCCGTCGCGCAGGGCGAGTTCGGGTTCCTCGGCGTACGTGATGGCAGCAACCGTCGCGGTCGCGGCATGAGCGCTGTCGATGTCGCCGTCGAGGTCGAGCAGGGTCAGTCCGAGGTCGGGGTGCTCGCTGCGGGTACTGCGGGCCAGGCCCCACAGCACCGACTGCGCCAGGCCCGGCACGGTGTCGGCCTCCCCGGTCGCGACCGCACCGCGGGTCACCCACAGGGTCCGCGCGGGCGCCCCGTGGGGCGGCAGGGCGATGAGTTCCTGCACCTCTGTGAGGGCTTGGGCCGCCAACTCGCCTGCCACAGCGGCAGGTTCGGCGTCCGCCGCCGGGCGCGGCCACAGCCGTACGACGATGTCGGCTCCCGACTCGCGCAGTTCGACTCCCGCCGCCGTGAGGCCCCGTACGATCGCCTCGACGTCCGGGTCCGAGCGGTCGCCGATCACCGTCCAGGCCGCCCGCTCGCCGGCGGCGGTCGCTGCGGGCAGTGCCGTCCACGCCACTTCGTACAGGTGCCGGGCGTGCTCCGAGCCCGCGCGCAGGTCCGACGGGTCGGCGGCCCGCAGCCGTACGCCTTCCAGGCGTCCTGCCGGGATGCCGTCCGGGTCCCACAGCGTCACGTCCAGGACGAGGTCCGTGCCGGAGCCACCGGTACGCCGCACCACCGCGGTCAATTCGCCGGCCCCGCCCGGAGGGAGGGCGCAGCGACCCACCGCCACGGGCAGCAGCGCCCGGCCCGCGGACGTGTCGAAGGCGGCGGCCGCCTGCAATGCGGCATCCAGGAGCGCCGGATGAACCGGATACGCCTCGGCCGCATCCCCGGTCACGGGTGGCAGGGCGAGCCGCGCCAGCAGCTCGTCCTCGCCCGTCGCGACCACCGACCGTACGCCCCGGAAGGCCGGGCCGTAGGCAAGCCCGAGCGCGGCGAGCCGCTCGTACGTGTCCTCGCCCCAGAGCTCATCGGCCGCCTGCGGCCACACCGGCGACGACGCGCCATCGGCGGGACCCGGTTCGGCCGCCGACGCGGTGGCGTGCAGGGTCCACCCCGCCGCTTCCTGACCGCGCGGGCGGCTGTGCACAGTGATCTCCGGCACGGACGCGGAGGCGTCCACCTCGACCGACACCTCGACCGTGCCGGAGACGGGCAGGGTCAGGGGCGCGAGCAGCAGCAGATCGGCCAGGTCGTCGCGGGCGTCGGGGCGGACGACGGCGAGCGCGGCGCGGCACAGCTCCATGAGGGTGGTGCCCGACACCACCGTCTGTCCGAACACGGTGTGGTCCGGCAGCCAGGCGGCGGTGGCCGGGGACCACTCGTTGCGGAAGGTCCAGCGGGTTGCGTCGGCCGACTGCAGCTGGATACCGAGGACCGGGTGGGCGGCGCGGTCGAAGAGGGCGGGCCCGTTCGCGGTGGTGTCGGGTTCGGTCCAGTGGCGCTGTGTGTCCCAGGCGTACGTCGGCAGGTCGGCGTCGGCGGTGTCGGGGACGAGGCGCCGCCAGTCGACGGGGCGGCCCCGGACGTGGAGTTCGGCGGTCGCGCGGTCCAGGCAGGCGAGTCCGGGTTCGTCGCGGCGCAGCGATCCGACGGCGACCAGGTCGTGGCCGTGTCCCTCGCCGACGGTGGTGATGGCGGTGAGCAGGGAGGGGTGGGGACTCAGTTCGACGAAGCAGCGGTAGCCGTCGTCCGCCATCCGCTGCACGGTCGGCCCGAAGCGGACCGGCTCGCGCAGGTTGGTGTACCAGTAGCCGGCCTCCAGCTCTTCGGTGACCGGTTCGCCGGTCACCGTCGAGTACCAGGCGACGGACGTCGAATACGTGGTGACACCGTCGAGTTCGTCGAGAATCGTCGCGCGGACCGGGTCCACGTGGGCGGTGTGGGAGGCGTAGTCGACGTCGAGACGGCGGGCGAACACCTGACGCCGGTGGAGGTCGGCGAGGAGGGCCTCGAGTGGTTCGACGTCTCCGGCGACCACCGTGGAGCGGCCGCTGTTCACGGCGGCGACCGACACCCGGCCGTCCAGTGCGGCAAGGAGGGGCTCGACCTCGGTGTGCGGGAGGGCGACGACCGCCATCGTTCCGGTGCCGGACAGCTCGGTCAGGGCCTGGCTGCGCAGGGCGACCACTGCGGCGGCGTCGTTGAGGCTGAGCGCCCCGGCGACGCAGGCCGCGGCGACCTCGCCCTGGCTGTGCCCGATGACCGCGTCCGGCCGTATGCCGCGCGCCCGCCACACGGCGGCCAGAGAGACCATCACGGCGAACAGGACCGGTTGGACGACATCCACGCGCGCCGGCGAGGGCGCGGCGGCATCGCCCCGCAGGACCGATGTGACCGACCAGGTGGTGAACGGGCGCAGGGCCGCGTCGCAGCGGTCGATTTCGTCGGCGAACACCGGGTCGGTGCCGAGCAGATCGCGGGCCATGCCCGCCCACTGGGCCCCCTGGCCGGGGAAGACGAAGGCCAACTTCCCGGTCGGGAGCGCCTGCTGGGGGCCCACTGTCAGCTCGGGGTCCGGTTGCGCTGTGGCAAGTCCGCGCAGGGCGTCGAGCAGTTCGTCGCGGCCTGCGGCCTGGAGGACGGCCCGGTGCTCGAAGTGGGTGCGGTGGTGAGCGAGTGTCGACGCGACGGCGGTCAGCGGCAGCTGCGGTTGCCGGGCGAGCGCATGCCGGAGGCGTTCGGCCTGTCCGCGAAGGGCCTCGGGGCTGCGGGCGGAGAGCGGGAAGAGGGTCTGCCTCGTCGGCTCGTCGGCGCCGAGCCGGCCGGGGCCCTGCGGCGCCTCCTCCAGGACCACATGTGCATTCGTCCCGCTGATCCCGAACGCGCTCACACCGGCCCGCCGCACCCGCTCGCCGTCGCGGGGCCACGCCCGTGCGCTGGTGACGAGGCTCAGTCCGCTGTCCGGCCAGTCGACGTGGCCGGTCGGGGTGGCGGCGTGCAGGGTCGCGGGCAGCACGCCGTGCTGGAGCGCCAGCACGGTCTTGATGATGCCGCCGATGCCCGCCGCGGCCTGCGCGTGACCGAGGTTGGACTTGAGCGAGCCGATGCCGAGGGGCCGGTCCGCGGGGCGGTCGGGGCCGAAGACGGCGGCCAGCGCCCGGACTTCGATGGGGTCGCCCAGGGGTGTGCCGGTGCCATGGGTCTCGACGTGGTCCAGGTCGCCGGGCTGCAGCCCGGCCGCGTCCAGGGCCGCGCGCAGCACGCGCTCCTGCGCCGGACCGTTCGGGGCGCTCAGTCCCTGGCTGCGTCCGTCCTGGTTGATTGCGGAACCCTTGATCAAGGCAAGGACCCGGTCGCCGTCCCGGTGTGCGTCCGCGAGCCGCTTGAGCAGCACCAGGCCGCAGCCCTCGGCCCACACCACCCCGTCCGCATCCGCGGAGAACGGACTGCACCGCCCGGACGGCGACAGCCCGCGCAGCCTGCTGAACTCGACATGCGCGCGGGGCGTCACCAGCAGCGAGGCACCACCCGCCAGCGCCAGGTCGCACTCGCCTCCCGCCAGCGCCCGCGCCGCCAGATGCAGGGCGACGAGCGAGGACGAGCAGGCGGTGTCGACGGTGACCGCCGGTCCCTGCAGGCCGAGGGAGTAGGCGATACGTCCGGAGGCCACACTGGACGCCGAGCCCGTACCGACATGACCGTCGAGCTGTTCCAGCGAGGCGGCGGCGAGGTAGCCGCTGTCGTACAGGCCGACGTAGACGCCGGTCGAACTGCCGTTCAGCGTGCCGGGCACGATGCCGGCGCGCTCGATGGTCTCCCAGGCGGTCTGCAGCAGCAGCCGCTGCTGCGGGTCCATGGCCGCGGCCTCGCGCGGGGAGATCCCGAAGAAGGCCGCGTCGAAACGGTCGATGCCGGTCAGATAGCCGCCGCGCAGCGAATACGCCGTGCCGTTGGCCTCCGGGTCGGGGTCGTACAGTCCCTGGGTGTTCCAACGGCCGGGAGGTACTTCGGTGATGACGTCCTCACCCGAGGCCAGCAGCCGCCACAGCGCCTCGGGGTCGTCCGCGCCGCCCGGGAAGCGGCACGCCATGGAGATGATCGCGATGTCGTCGTTCGTCCGCGCGGCCGGGCCGGACCGCATGGGAGTGGCCGTGCCCGTGGCGTCGGGCGCGTCACCGAGCACCGCCTCGGCCAGTGCTGCGACGGTCGGGTGGTCGAAGATCAGAGACGGGCTCAGGCTCCGGCCGATCCGTTCGGACAGCTGTGCCGCCAGCGTCACCAACTGGCGTGATCCCAGGCCGAATTCAGCGATCGGCCGGTGCGGGTCGACGGTCAGCGGGTCGAGCCCGGCCGCCTCGGCGACCGAGGAGATCAGCCAGGCCCGCACGCTCTGCGGTGTGGTGAGGGACGGCTCGGCGGGCTGCTTCGCGGACTCGTTCGCAGGCATCGGGGCAGGTGTCCTCGTGAACTCGGGCTCGGTGTGTTTTTCCGTCCGCGCGATACGGCCGGTGTGGAGGCATGACGGAGCCACCGGTGGCCGAACGGGCAGGCTTGGTACGGGAGTTGCGTCGCAGGACGGCGCGGGCAGGCGGGTGGTGTCAGCGCGCGGCGGGTGCGGGGAGCGAAGAGAGGGAGCCGGACAGGTGGGCCGTCCGGGTCGCGTGGCGCTGGATCTTCCCGCTGGAGGTCTTGGGGATCGTGCCGGGGTGCACCAGGACGACCTCGCGTACGGACAGGCCGTGGGCCTCGCCGAGCGCGCTGCGGATCAGATCGGTGATCTTCTCCGAGTCGCCCGCGGCCTCCTGGGCCACCTCGGCGACGAGGACCACCTGCTCCCCTTCGGCTTCCGCGTCGGCGGGGACGGAGAAGGCGGCGGTGCAGCCGGGGCGCAGGGCCGGGTGGCACATCTCGGCGGACAGCTCCAGGTCCTGCGGGTAGTGGTTGCGTCCGTCGATGACGATCAGGTCCTTGAGGCGGCCGGTGACGAAGAGTTCGCCGTCGCGCAGGAATCCGAGGTCGCCGGTGCGCAGGAAGCGGCCTTCGCGGCCGGGCAGGGTGGCGCGGAAGGTCTCGCGGGTGGCCAGGGCGTTGCGCCAGTAGCCCTTGGCGACGCTGGCTCCGCTCACCCAGATCTCGCCGACCTGCCCGTCGGGGAGTTCCGCTCCCTGCTCCGGGTCCGCGATCGTCACCGTGAGTCCGGGGCCGGGACGGCCACAGCCGACCGCTGCCGCGTCCGCCTCGCCGGCGTGCGGCCCGAGGTCCTGGGCGGCGAGGAGGGTGGGCGGGGTGTCCACGGCGGCGCCGGTGACCATCACGGTCGCCTCGGCGAGGCCGTAGCAGGGGTAGAAGGCCTCGCGGCGGAAGCCCGCGGGGGCAAAGGTCTCGGTGAAGCGGCGCAGGGTGGCGGCGCGTATGGGTTCGGCGCCGTTGAAGGCGACTTTCCACGAGCTCAGGTCGAGGCCGTCGACGAGTTCGTCGGTGGCGTGCTTCAGGCTCAGTTCGTAGGCGAAGTTGGGTCCGCCGCTGGTGTGCGGGCGGTAGCGGCTGATGGCCCTCAGCCAGCGGTCGGGCTGCTGCAGGAAGTGCAGCGGGGAGAAGAGGGTGGTGGTGAGGCCGAGGTAGACGGTGTTCAGGACTGGTCCGATGAGACCCATGTCGTGGTACACGGGCAGCCAGCTGACGACCAGTTCGCGGCCGTACTCCTCGATGACCTCCGGGGTGTGCCCCATCCGTTCGGTGATGATCCGTTCGTTGTCGAGCAGGTTGCCGTGAGTGACGGCCACGCCCTTGGGGGCGGAGGTGGAGCCGGAGGTGTACTGGAGGAAGGCGACCGAGTCGGGGGTGAGGTCGGGGGCGCGCCAGGCGTCGGCGGCCTCGTCGGGGATGTCCTCGGTGGCGAGGCAGGGGATGTCGGCCAGCTCGGGCAGGTGCTCCGTCATGCCGGCCAGGGCAGTGACCACGTCCCGGCCACCGAGGATCACCCTGACGTCCGCGTCGGCCAGCAGACGCCTCGTACGGGTCAGGGCGCGGTGGTTGTGTGCCCGGCCCTGCGGGGGCACGCCGGGCACGGCGACGACACCGGCCGCGAGGCAGCCCAGGTAGTCGCCGATGAACCCCAGGCCGGGCGGGTGCAGCAGCATGGCGCGGGAACCGGTCAGCTCGCGCTCCTGCAGCCAGGCGGCGACGGCCCGGGAACGGCGAGCGAGCCGCGCGTAGGTGATCTCCTGGATCTCTCCGTCGCAGTCCCCGGAGACGAGGTAGCGGTATGCGGTCCGGTCGGGCTGTTGTGTGGCGTGCTCGGTCAGTAAGTCGACCAGGGAACGGGCCATGGGAAGAGTCTCACCTGTCTGAATCGGCGGGCGGGGAACTGGAGTTCGAGGGCTGCGCGACACATGTGCACAGCAGCCGCGAGCGGCCCGGCCCCCTTGCCGGACTGCGCGAATCGACCATCCGTCCAGGGAGTGGCGACACGCCGGCCCCCCGTGCCCCGTACGACTTGCTACCGGCGAGTAGCACTGTAGCAACTCTGTTCGGCCCGTCGACCGAAACTCTGTAAACGCTCGGTATCAAACGGGAGTTGGACATACGGAAGGCCCGGCCACCCGTGGCGTGCACGGCGGCCGGGCCTGAGGGCGGGAAGCCGGTGTCAGCCGCCGTTCAGGCGTCCGCGCAGCAGTCCCTTGCCGATTTCCGCGCCCTTGCGGCTGTCCGCCTGGGCCTTGCGGAACAGGTCGGCCACCTCGGTGTCCTTCTCGCGTTCCGCGTCCTGGATGTAGGTCTCCAGACGCAGGGCGTTGCTCAGGCACGCCTCCACGTACCAGATGAGGTTGTAGTCCTTGTCCGGCGTGCCGGTCACGCCGCCGGTCTCCGTGCTGCTGGTCATGCGGGCCTCCTGCAGCGGTAGTCCTTCCGGAGCTGTCCGAGTACCCGTCCCGCACCGGGCAATCAGCCGACGTCCCACAGGAAACGGTGCGTGTGGATGCCGAAGTACGGGAACGACTGGATCTGCCGGACCCCTTCGATCGGCCGTACGACGTCGTTGACGAAGTCCAGCAGTTCGCGCGGGCCCGCCGCGACCACCTCGGCGAACAGGTCGAAGCCGCCGGACGTCAGTACCGCATAGACGACCTCGGAGCGAGCGGCCAGTTCGTCGGCGACCGCGCGCGGGTCGCCGTCCACGCCGATGCCGAGCAGGGCCATGGCCTGCCCGCCCATGGACATCGGGTCCGTGACGCCGACGACCTGGACGGCTTTGGTGTCCAGCAGCCGCTGCAGGCGCTGGCGGGCCGCGGAGGCCGAGAGGCCGACCTTGGGGCCGAGGTCGGCGTAGGCGATGCGCCCGTCGGTCTGCAGTTCACGCAGGATGGCCCGGTCGATGTCGTCCACGTGCGTCGCTCTCCTTGTTCCGGCCGGCTTGTCCGGTCCCGTCGGTGCCGCTCAGCCGGCCAGGTCGGCCAGGGCGGCGGCGAAGACCTCGGTGTGGGTGTCGACGTCCTGGTCGGTGGTGTCCGGGCACATCAGCGCCATGTTGTGGAAGGGGGTCAGCAGGATGCCGCGGTTGGCCAGGTAGAGGTGGAGGAAATCCTCCAGTTCGGGGTCGCCGGCGGCCGCGGACTCGGTGCCGGTGCGGGGCGCAGACGAGGCGAAGCGGTACTCGGTGCGAGCGCCGAGACGGCTGACCGACCAGGGAAGGACGTGGGCGTCGATACCCGCGCGTACGCCCGCTTCGAAGCGTTCGGACAGTTTGGTCATGCGCGCGAACGCGTCCTCGGTCAGGACGTGTTCCAGCGTGGCGCGCATGGCGGCGACCGAGAGGGCGTTGCCGGCCAGGGTGCCGCCGACGCCACCCATGTCGACCAGGTCGAGGTCGGCGCGGTCGAGGAGGCGGTCCGCGAGTTCGGCGGACAGGCCGTACGCGCCGGCCGGGATGCCGCCGCCGATGGCCTTGCCGATGGTGAGCAGGTCGGGCTCCAGATCCCAGGCGGCGGTGCAGCCGCCCGGGCCGGCGGAGAACGTGTGGGTCTCGTCGTTGATGAGCAGGGTGCCGTGGCGCCGGGTCAGCGCCCGGACACCCGCGAGGTATCCGGGTTCGGGCAGCACGATGCCGATGTTGGTGAGGGCGGGCTCCATCAGGACGGCGGCCACATCGCCGTGGGCGAGTTCGCGCTCCAGCTGTTCCAGGTCGTTGAATTCCGCGACGCGGCTGGTCAGCGTGACGTCGCAGGGAGCGCCGACGTTTCCGGGGCGAGCCGCTCCCCGGCCGTCGGGACCGACGACGATGAGGGACTCGTCGACGCTGCCGTGGTAGCTGTAACTGTTCACCAGGATCTTGGGGCGGCCGGTGACGGCCCGGGCGAGCCGGATCGCCCACCGGTTGGCGTCGGTCGCCGTCAGCGAGAAGCTCCAGCGGGCGAGGCCGAAGCGGCGGGTCAGCTCGGCACCGACCCATTCGGCGTCCTCGGTGGGCAGCATCGCGGTGGCCCCGCCCAGATCGGCGAACCGGCGCTGGACGGCCTCGGCCACGGCCGCCGGGGAGTGACCGGCCATCGCTCCGGTGTCACCGAGGCAGAAGTCGACGTACTCGTGCCCGTCGATGTCCGTGACGCGGGCGCCGCGGGCGGTGGCCAGGTAGCGGGGGAAGGCGCCCGCCGTCTTGTTCATCCACGTCATCGGCACACGCCCGAAGAGATGGTCGGCCCGCGCGTAGGCGTCCCTCGAACGCGGGCAGCGATGGGCGGCCTCCTCTTCCTCACGGGCGAGCAGGTCCTGCAAACGGGCGCGGTCCATGGGATCCCCGAACTCTGAGTGCGACGGAACCAGCGGAGTGTACGACAGATATCCCTGTTCCATCAAGCTGTCGCTGCGGAATCAGTTGTCCAATCGGCTGATTCGAGCGTATCGGGCAGAACCTCGCGCAGATGACAGAGTGCCGAGCTGCGACCCGCGGGTCAGCCGGGGCCCCGACTGCACCGGAAGCTGCGGCCCAAGATCCCCGAGCAGCCGGCCGCCGTACGGGCCGGGAAGATCGGCTGGGGGTGGTCGTCGACGAGACGCTGCGGGTACACCCGTCGATCGCCTCGCTGCCGCTGCGGTCCACCGAGCACGCTCGCCCGGGTGGAGACGCTCACCGCGCTGCCCGCCCGCGTCGAGCGCTTCCCCGAGATGCGACTGGCCGTCGGCGAGGACGAGCTGCGGCAGGTGCCGTCGTTCATCGCGTTCGGCCGGCAGGAGGTGCCGGTGCGGCTGCGCGCGTAGAAACACAAGGGGGCCCGACCGGTCCCCTGTTCCGGTCGCGCCCCCGCGGTTCGTCGAACTTACGTGCCGGGTGGATCCGTTGTGAACCGTGTCAGTGCCCGCTGCGTTGTCCGCACGGCTCACCCGTGCACAGGTGAGTCCGGATGGTCCCGGTTCGCCCGGCGCAGGTCGGGCTGGTCGAGGTCGCCGAGGGCCAGAAGGGCGAGGACGACCTCGTAGAGGTCGCTGCCGGCTGCGAGCAGTTGGCGTTCGAGGACGGGTTCCGCGCTGCGCACGTGCTCCCGCACCGTCTGCGCGTGCACCCCCAGGATCTGCGCGGCGCGTTCGGCGTTGCCGCCGGCGGCGATCCAGGTGCGCAGGGTACGGCGCAGATCACGGGCGTCGGCATCGAGGCGCGCCAGCAATTCGCTCGCCCAGGTGCGCAGCGCGGGGCCGGACAGCAGCTCGCCGAGCCGGCGGTGGCCCGTGGGGACGGCGCCGGTCTCCTGCGGTTCCGTCCCGAGGCCGATCCAGGTGTTGAGGGCGAGGTGCACGACCGCGCGGGTGGCGAGATCGGAGAAGTCCGCCCGCAGCAGCGCCTCCACGCGCTCCATGCGGGCGCGGACGGTGTTGCGGCTGACGCCGAGCACCTTCGCGGCGTTGACGGCGGTGAACTGCAGGCCCAGCCGGGTGGTGGCGAGGAGTTCGGCGCGGGTGTGGTGCGCCAGGGTGTCCAGCGGACGCAGCACGTGCGTCGTCCAGCCGTGCAGTTCGGCGGGGTCCATCAGGCGCTCGGGGTGGGTGCGTTCGGCGTACACGGCCTGCTTGTCGGGCCGGAAACGGGCCACGGCGAGCGCGCTCACGGCCTGTCCGTAGGCGGTGGCGGTACGGGCGAGGCTCTGCGGGGCGCTGCCGCCGAGGTAGGTGCCCGGCCGTCGGCCGATCAGGGAGCGCAGTTCCCCGGCGGCAGTGTCGTCCGGAGCGACGACGATGACGTGCGCATCGACGGCGGGGCAGCGCACGACCAGCACCTGCTCCTCCGTCTCGGTCAGGCACTCCTCGGCGAGCCGGTCGCGGTCCTCGGCGCAGCCCTCGAGGACGTAGACGCAGGCGGTGTCGGTGTCGAGCAGGCCGGGCCACAGACCTGCGGCGACGCGGCGGGCGGAGACGGTGTCCTCGACCATCAGCAGTTGCAGGATCGCCAGGCGCAGATCAGAGGTGGCGCGTTGGAGGCGGCGTCCGGCGGTGGTCGACTCGCGTGCCCTGAGCAGGAGTTCGACCACCTGGGCGGTGTGGGTCACGATGTCGGAGGCCCGGCGGTCGAAGGGGGCCGGGCGGGACACGGCCAGTACGCCGACGACGGCGGGCGGCGGCTGCTCCACCCGGACGAGCCGCAGATGGCGTCCGGTGTCGTCCCAGGCGGCTGAGGCGATTCGGCCGGAGACGAGGTCCGCGAGGAGGTTCTCGTCCAGCGGTGTCGGCGTTCCGGCGAGGAGCCGGCCGGTGCCGTCCTGCAGCCAGGCCGTCCCCTGCACGGCGTCCGCGAGCCAGGCGACGACCTTGCGGATGTCCCGGCCCGTGGGGCGCAGGTGATCGAGCAGTTCCTGCGCCCACGTCGGGCCGCCGTCGGCGCCCGCCACCTGTGCCGGGCGGGCCCCGTCCTCTCGGCCGGCCATCTCGGCCTTCTCCTCGTCCATCGCATCGACCTCGACTTTCGGTCGGGGACGTTACCTCACGGGTGCCCGCCGGCCGCGTACCCACGGGTGCGTGCGACGGGAGAGGGCCTTTCAGGCGGTGTGGCCTGCGAAGGCGCCGCCCGGGGCGAAGGCCAGTGAGGCGAAGCGTTCGCCGATGCGGAGGTGGGTGTCGGCATCCGGGTGGAGCTGGTCGGGCAGGGGCAGTTCGTCGTGGTCGGACTCGCCGTAGAGCTCGCGGCCGTCAAGGTAGTTGAGGTTCGGGTCCTCGGTCGCCCGCTGGGTCACGATACGGGCCAGCTCGTCACGGATGACGCCGAGGGACAGTTTCCCGCTCGCTCGTTCCCCGGGATCACCCATGGCCTGGAAGTGCAGTTGACCGTCGCTCAGAGAAGTGAAGTCCAGGACGCTGGGGCCGGGCGTGTCCTCGTGTATCGGGCACAGGATGGGCGAGACGACGAGCAGCGGTGTCGTGGGGTGTCCTTCGCGGATGGTGTCGAGGAAGCCGTGGACGGCGGGGGTGAAGGCGCGCAGGCGCATCAGGTCGGTGTTGACCAGGTTGATGCCGATCTTGACGCTGATCAGGTCGGCCGAGGTGTCGCGCAGGGTGCGCGCGGTGAACGGGTCGAGCAGGGCGCTGCCGCCCAGGCCGAGGTTGATCAGGTCGACGCCACCGAGGGAGGCGGCGAAGGCGGGCCATGTGGTGGTGGGGCTCGCCGCGTCGGAGCCGTGGCTGATCGAACTGCCGTGGTGCAGCCATACCGTGCGGCCGCTGGGCGGGCTGGGCTCCACGGGGGCGTCGGTGCGCAGGGCGACCAGTTCGGTGGTCTCGTTGTGCGGGAGCCAGATCTCGACGTCCTTCTCCCCTTCGGGCAGGTCGGGGAAGCGGAGCGTGCCCACGGAGCCGGTGCGCAGTTCGGCCGTGCCGGCGACCATGTCGATGGTCACGGTGTTGCCGCCCGCGACACTGCCCCGGCCGGCCGGGCGGCCGTCGACGAGGAGGTCGTAGACGCCGTCGGGACGGGGCGGGGCGCCGACGTAGTCGCGTTTGGTGGGCAGGGCGTCGAGTTCGACGGCCGTCGCGCGCGTACGGAACGCCAGCCGTACGCCCGAGGGCTGGGACTCGGCGCTGGCCAGCTGCGGATCGGTGCACTGCGCGCGGGCCCGGGCGGGCAGCCGGTGCGGCAGCACGCCGTGCTCGGTGCGCTCGATGTCGAGGGCGCCGCGCAGCAGCTCGGCGGTGACGGGCGTGGTGATCCAGTCGTGCTCGGTGGGCATGTCCTCAGCCTGTCCGTCAAAGGGTCGGGGCGGTGGGCCAGTTGCGCAGCAGGGCGTCGAGGGCGTCAAGGATCCGCGTCCAGCTCTCCTGCGAGTCGGGGGCGCTGTGGCTGAAGCCGCCCGCCGTCTCCAGACTCGAGTAGCCGTGAAAGACGCTGCCAAGCAGCCGTACGGCGTGCGTCTGGTCCGGTTCAGCCAGGTCGTAGCCGCGCAGGATCGCGCGTGTCATCCGGGCGTGCCGGACGCCCGCGCTGGCGGCCGCGGTCTCGGGGTCCAGTCGCAGCCGGGCCGCGGCCGCGCGGCCGGGGTGTTGCCGCCCGTAGTCGCGGTAGGCGTCGGCGAAGGCGATCAGGGCGTCCTTGCCGGCGCGCCCCGCGACGGCGTCGGCGGCCAGGTCGGCGAGCTCTTCCAGGGCGAACAGGGCGATCTGCGTCTTGAGGTCCTGGGAGCTGTTCACATGCGAGTACAGGCTCGCCACCTTGACGTCGAAGCGGCGGGCCAACTCGGAGACGGTCACCTGGTCGAAGCCGAGCTCGTCCGCCAGCTCCGCTCCTGCCCGGACCACACGTTCCGTGGTCAGCCCGGCGCGCGCCATCGCCGCCCTCCTCTCTCCAGTGCCGATTCGCCTGAGCCGATTATGCATTTGCCTAAAACATTTAGGCAAATTAGCGTGGTGTTATGGAACCGCTGACCGAGCAAGAGATCCGCACCGCCTTCGTGAACTGCACCAAGGGCGGGGCCAAGCGCCTGTCGGTCCCCCGCGACCTGGCCGAGCAGCCCTGGGACGACCTGGACTTCCTCGGCTGGCGCGATCCGCAGGCCCCCGACCGCGCCTACCTCGTCACCGAGTGGAGCGACGGCAGGCCCAGAGCCGTTGCACTGCGCGGCTCCAGCGCCACCGTGGGCCAGGCACGGCGCAGCATGTGCTCGATGTGCCTGACCACCCACTCCGGCGGCGTCTCGCTGATGGTCGCGCCGAAGGCGGGCAAGGCCGGGCAGCAGGGCAACTCGGTGGGCGCCTACATCTGCAGCGACCTGGCCTGTTCGCTGTATGTGCGAGGCAAGCGGGAGGCGGGCATCGGGGCGCGGCTGCACGAGACGATCACCCTGGAGGAGAAGATCCGGCGCACCGTGGCGAACGTCGCCGCGTTCGTCGCCAAGGTCGGCACGGCATAAGCTCGGCGGATGGCGAAGTACTTCGACGTGCACCCCGAAAACCCCCAGCCGCGCACCATCGCCCAGGTCGCCGACAGCATCCGCGCGGATGCGCTCATCGCGTATCCGACGGACTCCTGCTACGCGCTGGGCTGCCGGCTGGGCAGCCGTGACGGCATCGAGCGGATCCGGACGATCCGCCACCTGGACGACCGGCACCACTTCACCCTCGTGTGCCAGGACTTCTCGCAGCTCGGTCAGTTCGTACGGGTCGACAACGACGTGTTCCGCGCCATCAAGGCGTCGACGCCCGGCAGTTACACCTTCATCCTGCCGGCGACGAAGGAGGTGCCGCGGATGCTGCAGCACCCGAAGAAGAAGACGGTCGGTGTGCGCATCCCCGACCACGTCGTCACCCAGGCCCTGCTCACCGAGCTCGGCGAGCCGCTGCTGTCCAGCACGCTGCTCCTGCCCGACGAGGAGGAGCCGTTGACCCAGGGCTGGGAGATCAAGGACCGCCTCGACCATGTGCTGGACGGGGTGGTCGACTCCGGGGACTGCGGCACCGAGCCGACGACGGTCATCGACTTCTCGGGCGGCGAGGCGGAGATCGTACGGCGAGGGGCGGGGGACACCTCGCGGTTCGAGTGAACTCCAGCATCGCCCGAGGCCGGGGGCCCTTTCGTCGGGTTGGGTGGCACGTGCAACGATGACCGCGACCGGCCCGTCGGGCCGCATGAGTTGGTCGGCGCAGAGCGCGCAGAGAGGTAGCAGCCCCCCATGACCTCCGTACAAGGAACCACCGTTGACATCCCCACCGCGGACGGTGTTGCCGACGCCTATGTGGCGCACGCCGCCGACGGCAGTGCCCGGCCCGGCGTCCTGCTCTACATGGACGCGTTCGGGATCCGACCGCATCTGAAGTCGATGGCCGACCGGCTCGCCGCAGCGGGTTACACGGTGCTGGTGCCCAATGTGTTCTACCGGCACGGGCGCACACCCGTCGTCGAGTTGCCCGAGTTCATCGACCCGGAGGCGCGCCCGGAGATCTGGGGCAAGGTCGGCCCGCTGATCATGTCCGTCACCCCCGACCTCGCGAAGCGCGATGCGGCCGCGTATCTGCAGTGGCTGGCCGAATCGCCCCTCGTCACCGACGGCCCGGTCGCACTGACCGGCT
This sequence comes from Streptomyces sp. NPDC051172, assembly GCF_040682555.1. Taxonomy (NCBI): domain Bacteria; kingdom Bacillati; phylum Actinomycetota; class Actinomycetes; order Kitasatosporales; family Streptomycetaceae; genus Streptomyces; species Streptomyces sp. NPDC051172. The sequence goes on along the minus strand of NZ_JBFBBE010000040.1, from coordinate 50,810 downwards.
ACTGCATGGGCGCACGGCTGTCCCTGATCACCGCCGGCACCTACCCGGACCGGGTCGCCGCCGCGGCCGGGTTCCACGGCGGCCGGCTGGCGACGGAGGACCCGGACAGCCCGCACCTGGTGACCGAACACATCACCGCCGAGGTGTACTTCGGGCACGCCGACAACGATCCGTCGCTGCCGCCTGAGCAGATCCAGCGCCTGGAGGACGCCCTCACCGCGGCAGGTGTCCGGCACCGCTGCGAGGTCTACCCGGGCGCGCACCACGGGTACACGCAGGCCGACACGTCCTCCTACGGCAAGGAGGCCGACGAGCGCCACTGGGAAGCACTCCTCGACCTCCTTCAGCGGACCTTCTGACAAGTCACCGCAGGCGCCCGCGGGTTCGTCCGGCGGGCGCTTTTCCTTTCCCTCACGTCACCCTTATTGACATGCACGCAACTCCGGTGCCAGTTTGAGAGCGCTCTCAAAACAGGTACGGACCAATTCGGCCCATCCCCTCGAGTGACCCCACACACGGAGGTGGAGCGTGCACCACAAGCTCACCCGTCGCCTGACGGCCCCCACAGCCGCAGCCGCACTCATCGCCGCGGTGATCGCGATCCAGGCACCCTCGTCCGCCAGGGCGGCGGTGCCCGACACGATCCCGCTGCAGGTGACCAACAGCTCCGGCCGCAGCGACGCGGTCTACGTCTACACGATCGGCACCCTGCTCTCGACGGGACAGCAGGGCTGGGCGGACGCGAACGGCACGTTCCACGCCTGGCCGGCCGGGGGCAACCCGCCGACGCCCGCACCGGACGCGTCGATCACGGGACCGGCCTCCGGCGGGTCGAAGACGATCCGGATCCCCAAGTTCTCCGGACGCATCTACTTCTCCTACGGACAGAAGCTCGTGTTCAAGCTGACCACGGGCGGTCTCGTGCAGCCCGCCGTGCAGAACCCGAGCGACCCGAACCACGACATCCTGTTCAACTGGTCCGAGTACACACTCAACGACTCCGGCCTGTGGCTCAACAGCACACAGGTCGACATGTTCTCCGCGCCCTACGCGGTGGGCATCCAGGGGGCGAGCGGGAGCACGGCCACCACCGGCCACCTCAAGCCGGGCGGCTACAACGGCGTCCTGAACGATCTGCGCGGGAAGTCCGGCGGCTGGGCCGGGCTGATCCAGACCCGCTCCGACGGGACGGTGCTGCGGGCGCTGGCACCAGGACACGGACTGGAATCCGGCGCGCTGCCGGCGTCCGTGATGGACGACTACATCAACCGCGTCTGGCAGAAGTACACATCGGCCACCCTCACCGTGACCCCGTTCGGCGACCAGCCGGGCACCAAGTACTACGGCAAGGTCTCGGGCGGCGTCATGAACTTCACCGACGGCTCCGGCGCCATGGTCACGACCTTCCAGAAACCGGACGCGGACAGCGTCTTCGGCTGCCACAAACTGCTCGACGCGCCCAACGACCAGGTACGCGGCCCCATTTCGCGCACCCTGTGCGCCGGCTTCAACCGCTCCACCTTGCTGGTCGATCCCAACCAGCCGGACACGTCCTCGGCGAACTTCTACCAGGACTCGGTGACCAATCAGTACGCCCGCGCGATCCATGCACAGATGGCCGATGGCAAGGCCTACGCGTTCGCCTTCGACGACGTCGGCAACCACGAGTCGCTCGTCCATGACGGCAGCCCGCAGCAGGCGGACCTGACCCTCGACCCGTTCAACTGACGACGAAGGGCCTCACCCCGCGGCGGACGGGGGTGAGGCCCGGATCCGTGCGGGATCAGCCGGTCGTCAGCGCGGTGTCGTCGACGGTACGACTTTGCACGACGGGCGGCCGGCCTGCCCGCTGGGGATGCGGGCAGACCGCCGGGTGGTGCAGCCGAAGGGTCAGCTGAGGCCGAGGGAGGACAGGGCGGTGGTCCAGTCACTGGCGATGGCGCTGCGGGCGTCGTCGAGAGTGACCGTGCCGTTGCAGACGGCCGTCTTGAGCTTGTTCTCCACCGAGTCCTTGCTGGAAGCGGTCTTGCTGCCGTAGCGCGGCTCCGGCCACAGGTTCTGCGCGTCCTTGGGGGCGCCGCCGAGCTCGAGCGGGACGAGGTGGTCCTCCTCGTAGTCCGCCGTGCTGGTGTCCGAGTAGCCGTACTCCGCTATCTGCTTGACCTTCAGGGCGTTGGTGTACGAGCTGGAGGGGCGCACGGTGGCGGTCCAGCCGGACACACAGATCGTCGAGTCGATCGTGGACTGGGTGACGTCCGGGTTGTAGGCGCCGGGCTGGCAGGTCGGGTCCGGCAGCGGCAGGTAGGACTGCGAGCAACTGGCCGCGTGCGCGGCCGAGCCCGTGCCGATGATGAGACCGGCGACGGAGAGGGTGAGGGATGCCGTGGTGGCGGTGAGGCGGCGCATGGCACGCATGGGGGTTCTCCCGCGATGGGCCCGGGATTCCGGGCGGGTGTGTGCATGACAGCACCACCGGGTCTATGCGGGTAGAAATACGAAGTGAAGAATCAGTGACCTCACTGAATCCTTGCCACCCCTTGGCTTTCGGCTGCCCAACGCCTGGGATTTGCTTGAGCGTTCGATTACATGGGGGCAATCCGGAGCCGGCGCTTCGGGTTCGCGCCGAGCCTCGGTGGTCCCGGCTCGTGCCGCGGCCACGCGGAGGTCGTCGGGGGCCGCAGGACGGGTGCGGCCGCCGCGGGCTGCGGGTGTGGACGCAACGCGCATGGCTGTGACGGCCATCGAGGAGCACGAGTCGGCGTGGATCGTCTCCTGGCCGTCCGAGGAGTTCATGCGTACTCGGAACTCGGAGTTCATGCTGGTGGGCAACGGGCCGTACCTGGTCGACCGTGTATACGTGGGCTCCGGTGCGTACCGCAGTACACGATCTGCACGATGAACTATGCGTAGTCGCCGCTGCCCACGGCCGCATGCGTCTGCGCGGACCCTTCGCCAGAGGCTGCCCGTACTTTCGCCCGGCGACGCCATCGAGTACGTGAGCGAGCTGCTGGACGGTGATGCACCCCCGCGCCTTGTGGCCGTCGCCACCGACGAACTCGTGGAGACTCTCAACCCGCCACACACGGTGAAGACCTTTTTGAGCGGGGCGGCGAGCCCAGCCGGTCAGAGGCGCCACCTTGCCGTCGGCAACATCCCGGAGCAACTCGTCGATGCAGCCAGGCCGCCAGGGGCAGCAGACGACGAAGAGGTGGCAGTAGGTGCGGAAATCAGGGTCTGGGTCGTCCTCCACCAGCAGGCTCTGCCAATACCCCGTGGCGGGTTCAGGAAGACGGTGTACTCGCTCTCGTTCTCCGCATACCGCTTCGACTCCGGCAGGCTGTGAAAACGCACCCACACGTCCCGATACGGGTTACGGAGCTTGTACCCGACTGGAGGGCAACCGGGCCAACGCCACTGCCACGGCTCCGTCAGATCTGCCGGTCCGTCTCCGGAACTGCTGAACGTGGTCGGGCCCTCAAGCGTCGTCGGCAAGTACGGGATGGGTTCCCCGCGAGCCCTCCTGCTCCGGGCGGCCGGAAGGGAGCCGAGCGGGCTCTGGCAGCACCGTGGGACGGCGGCTTCCCGGTGTACGGCAGCAACGACTACGTCGAATGCACCGTGGAGTCCGGCGAGCCTGGGCGCCGAGAACACTCCCCGGAGGTGATGGCGCAAGCCGCGCGCGCCCCGAAAGCACCGGCGTTTGGCTGGAACTCGCCACTTTGCGACCGGAGTCAACCCCTGACAGTTGAGAGTTATTCAGTTACCAATGGTAAGCCCTTGCACTTACGGGGCTCTTACCCGTAGACCTGGCTCCACAAATTGCCAGGGCTCTGGGGGGAGTTGGCAGATGCAAGGCACGATTGACGGGTTCCGCTATGGTGCGGTGACCCCGGTGGCGGCCTATCTGATGGCCTGCCTGGGAGGGGCGCTGGGACTGCGGTGCATCGTACGGTCCCTGCTGAACGAGGATTCCTGGAAGCCGGGTTGGCTGGCGCTCGGTGCCACCTCGATCGGCTGTGGCATCTGGACGATGCACTTCATCGCCATGCTCGGTTTCCAGGTCGAGGAGACCGGGATCCGCTACGACACCGGGCTGACTCTGCTGAGCCTGGCCGTGTCGATCGTCGTGGTCGGCATCGGCGTGTTCATCGTCGGCTACCGGGGCGCCGGCAAGGTCACATTAGGCATCGCGGGCGTGGTCACCGGCCTCGGCATCGCCGCGATGCACTACCTCGGCATGGCCGCGGTGGAGGTGAACGGGGACTTCCGGTACGCCCCGCTCACCGTCGCCCTGTCCGTCGCCATCGCGATCGTCGCCGCGACCGCCGCACTGTGGGCGGCTGTCACCGTCCGGGGTTTCATGACGAGTCTCGGGGCCAGTCTGGTCATGGGGGTTGCCGTCTCCGGCATGCACTACACGGCCATGGCCGCCGTCAGCGTCCATGTGCACGGCAACAGAAGTGGGGCCTGGACGGGCGATTCGCCCAGCTCCTTACTGCTGCCCATGCTCCTCGGGCCGACCCTCTTCCTGTTGCTGGCCGGTGTGGTGGTCATGTTCGACCCGCTTCTGGTGCTGGGCGACGGCGAGTGGAACAGGTCGGCCCCGGGGCGGCGAGCGTCCGTCGCCGATCAGTCGGCGGAGCCCGCGCCTCAGCACAGCATCGCCCCGTTCGGCGGGCGGGTCGCTCCTGCGTGGCCCCGGCAGGATCGGTACGGGACCGCCACGCCGCCCGCGCCGCAGTGGGCACCGCCGCCCAGCCGCGAGTGGTGAACTGCCGCCGGGCGCAGCGGACGGCCGGCCCGAGCCGGGTGCGCCGGACGGCACCCGCGACAGCGGTTCCGGCGCACCCGACAATCGGGATCGGAGGACAAGCCGCTGAGCAGGTCGGCCCCTTGGCAGCTGCAGCGATCCGACTGCCGTAGTCCCGCGGCGAGTTGCCGTCGGACGCCGTCCACTGCCACGCTCGGGTCCGATGTGCGCGGGCACGCCCGGTCCGGCGCGCCGAGCGCCGGCACCCTCTTCCCCTCCGCCAATTGATCGTTGTTACGGTTCACCGGTGTCTGACTCTTCACGCGATACCGCCCAGGGCGCCGGCTGGGGCACCACAGAACGCGGCGACTACAAGCGGCTGATGCCGCAGCACGTCGAGAAGCTCTCCTGGCTCAATCCCAAGACGCTGTGGGCCGCCCGCAACGGCGTACTGGCCTCCTGGTTCGGGGACCCCACGGGCCGCACCCGCAGCAGATGGGTGGCGCAGCGCGAGGCGGCCGGCGCGCCCGTCGACAAGGTGATGCGGCGCGCGGACGCGGACCGGTTCTCCTTCATGGTCATCGGTGACACCGGCGAGGGCGATGATCCCCAGTACGCCGTCGTACCAGGGTTCCTGAAGATCGGTCAGGGAACGGACTTCGCCGTCGTCGCCAGCGACGTGATCTACCCGGTGGGCAGCGCGGACGACTACGCCACGAAGTTCTTCCGCCCGTACCAGGACTACCAGGCGCCGATCTACGCGATACCCGGCAACCACGACTGGTACGAGGACCTCGGCGCCTTCATGCGCGTCTTCTGCGCGGACGCCCCGCCCCTCGCCCCCGAGCCGGCACCGCGCCCCCTGAGCCGGCCCTGGATGCGCTCGCTCCTGTGGCACCGGCCACGCCCCACCGACGGTCAACACCTCGACGAGGCACGTCAGTTGCGCTCCGCGCAGGCCCAGCAGGCCGTCCAGCCGGGCCCGTACTGGGCCATCGATGCCGGACCCCTGCGGATCATAGGCATCGACACCGGCCTGCTCGGCACGATCGACGCCGAACAGGGCGCCTGGCTGCGCGAGGTCTCCAAGGGGCCCCGCCCCAAGATCCTCATCACCGGATCGCCCCTGTACGTCGACGGTGAACACCACCCCTGCACCATCGAGGGCGGCAACGGCACCGTCGACGACATCGTCCGCGACCCCGACCACCACTACGTGGCGGCGATCGGCGGCGACATCCACAACTACCAGCGCTACCCGGTCCGGGTGGACGGCCGCACCATCCAGTACGTCGTCTCCGGCGGCGGCGGGGCGTTCATGCACGCCACGCACACCATCCCCCGCATCGGCATCGCGGATGTCACCGAGAAGGACTTCCGCTGCTATCCGCTGCGCGGCGATTCCCTCGCCTTCTACAGCAGGCTCTACGGGCGGCGGCTGCGACTGAGCCGCTTCTTCACCCTCACCGAGGACGAGGCGATGGCCGTGATCGCGGAGCGGCTCGGCATCCCGCCGACCCGCACCCCGGGCAAAGCGGTGCGCGTCACCCGCCGGATCCGCATCGTGGCCAGTCTGCTCGGTGCCGGCGGCCGCCCCGACCGCACGTCACGCTTCCGCCTCCCGGTGCGCAAGATCTACACGCAGCTGTTCTCGCCGAGTTCGGCGACGTACAGCCCGCCGTTCTTCAAGCAGTTCCTGCGTCTGGACGTCACCCCGGAGGCGATCCACCTGCGCTGCTACGCGGCCACCGGCAACCGCGCGCAGGAGATCGAACCGCCCCTGGAGGACGAGGTCACCATTCCGCTGACCTGAGATGACCTGATCTTGACCCGAGCACGGGGAACAGTTCTCGCGCAGGCCTGGTTGGCACCGCCGTAATACTTGATACATCAAACAACCATGGAGGAGCCCGTGCCGCCGACCTCACGACCCCTGCGCAAGCTCGGTTTCCTGACCATCGGCCTCTTCGACGAGGCGGATCCGCGCCGTGGTCACGAGTCCACGCTGGAGATCATCGAGCTGGGTGAGCGGCTCGGCTTCGACAGCGCGTGGCTGCGCCACCGGCATCTCCAGTACGGCATCTCGTCCCCCGTCGCCGTCATGGCGGCGGCCTCGCAGCGCACCAGCCGTATCGAGCTCGGCACCGCGGTCATCCCGCTCGGCTGGGAGAACCCGCTGCGGCTGGCCGAGGACCTGGCGACGGTCGACATCCTGTCCGGGGGCCGTATCAACCCCGGTGTCAGCGTCGGTCCGCCGATGCACTACGACCAGGTCAAGGAAGCGCTGTATCCGGACACGGCGGAGGCCGAGGACTTCTCCTACGAGCGGGTGCGGCGGCTGCTGGACTTCGTGCGCGGCAAGAGCGCCACGGATTTCAGCGGGGTCGAGGGGTTCGAGGTGTTCTCGGACCGGGTGCAGCCGCACTCCCCCGGCCTGGGCCGTCGCCTCTGGTACGGCAGCGGGAGCATGAGTTCGGCGCGCTGGGCCGGCGAAAACGGCATGAACTTCCTCACCAGCAGTGTCGTCAAGGCGGAGAGCCCGCAGGGAGCGGAGGCGGACTTCGGCTTCGCGGAGATCCAGCTCTCCCACATCCGTGCCTTCCGCGCCCATCACCCCGACGGCGACGACGCCCGCGTCTCACAGGGCCTGGTCGTCATCCCCACCGACTCCGCCTCGCCCGGACAGCGTGCGAAATACGAGGAGTTCGCCGCCAAACGGACCCCTCGCACGGCCTCCCCGCAGGGCCCCGCCCGACTGATGTTCGCACCGGACATCGTCGGCAGTTCCGAAGAGATCGCCGAACGTCTCCACGCCCATGCGGCGTTCCGTGAGGTGGACGAGGTGGCGTTCGCGCTGCCGTTCACCTTCGAGCACGAGGACTATGTGCAGATCCTCACCGACATGGCCACGAGGCTCGGGCCGGCGCTCGGCTGGCAGCCCGCTGCCTGAGAGCCTGCGTCACCAGCGGCCGGGTTCGGTCCCGACGAGCGGCTTCGACGGCTTCATCACCCGGTGCATGATCCGGGGGAAGCAGAGGTGGGCGTTGTCGCTGGGAGCCAGGTGTATGGTGACCCGGTTCCCAGAAGGCCACGCGGCCCGGCTCCCAGCGGAAGCGCACCGAGCCGTTGACGAACAGCACCCGCCCCCGTCTCCGGGTGCACCCGCACGAGCAGGTACACGCGCGCAGGATCGTCGCGGCCGGCGGATCGATGCGTGCCCCGTGGTCGCAGTGCCAGCCGCGCAGCAGGGTGTGCCGACGGCGCTGCAGCCACCCCTCCCTTCGGGGAAGTCCGCCGCCGAGGCGCTGCCCCGCTTGCGCAGCAACCGCCGGGCGAACCCCACGTACCCGGCGTGGTCCAGTTGCTGCCCGCGGAAGAACACCACGTTCCAGCGCAGCACCGCCGCCCGGATCGCGGCGACCACGGCGCCCGTCGCCGTGTCCCGCTCAGTCGTCGTGCGCACTCCGCTGGTCGCCCGGGCCGGCGCCGCTCGACCGGTCGCCGTATCCGATCTTCGCGGGGAACACGACGGACGTCCTGTGCGCCGGTCCTGCTCCTCCGCGCGCATCGGGGCACTGGGAGATGCGGCCCGGCTCGCCCGCTGAGGCTGGCCCGCCCCCAACTTCCAGACGTGCGAAGCCTCCTGTCGATCAAGCCCGGGACATACGCGCAGGCTTCGGCGCCGCCCGGCGGTGGACGGTACCGCCGAGCGTGTACCAGCCCGCCCTGTCATACGACAGCGTCCGGGTCCTGGTGCAGGATCCGGCTGGAGCACGGCAGGGGCCGCGCGGCAGGCGTCCGCGTCCGGCTTGCACCGGCCGCAGGACAGGGCGTGGAGCGCCGCCACCCGTACCCGGGCGTCCGGATCGTCGAGCATGGCGGTCAACTCGTCCGTCGCCTCGGGCACCAGCAGTTGGCCCAGCAGCCTGCAGCATTCCTCCCGCCCCCGGGGCAGCGGGTGCCTCAGGCCCCGGCGGATGTCGGGCACGGCGTCCGCCCCGCGCCCCAGAAGTTCACGAAAGGCCTCCGGCCCCCATGGCTTCGAAGCGTTTTCCGCGGCGCGGGAGGGCCGTCCTCACACGCTGAACTCCCGTATGACCGTGTTCCGGAACACCGCCGTCCCGTCGATCGTGAACAGCGCCAGACCCGTGTCGACCAGGTACGGGAACACCTCGCTGGAGTGCACGTAGCGGCCGTCGTCGACGTACATCTCCACGGACGTCCGGTCCACGAGGATGCGCAGCTTCACCGTGCCCGCCGAGCGGCTGAACGGGGTGTGGCTCTCCTGCCACGTGCCGGAGGCGTCGGGGTTGACGGTGTTGCGGCGGTTGAGGAAGGCGTAGTCGTTGTAGATGCCGGCGTCGATGTGGCGTCCGCCGTCCGGTGAACGGCGCAACTGGAGTCCGGCGCCGGTGAGTTGGCTCCAGGTGATCTCGGTGGTGATCTCGTAGGAGATGCCCGTGTAGTCGAGCACCTTGGTGCCGTTGACGGTCACGTCGCCCAGATTCACCGTGCGGGAGACGTAGGCGTCGAGGGCGGCGGCGGGCCGGGAGGCCAGGTAGAAGGTGCCGGCGGAGTCACGCTTCAAGGTGAGCACGCGGACGATCGAGTCGGTGCCGTTGAAGCCGTCGCAGTCGATGGTGGGTGTGGTGTTCGCGTAGTCCCAGTTGTTCAGCCAGCCGATCGCGTGGCGGGCGCCGGGGTCCGGCGTGCCGCTAGTGTTCCGCTTCTCGAAGGTGACGGCGCCGTACCAGTCCCAGCCGTGGTCGAGCCACTGCGGGTCGGCGGCGTCGGCGGTGAAGGCGCTGCCGTCGAAGGCGCCCGTCCAGTAGGCGTACGTGTTGGGCAGCCCCGAGCCCTTGCCGTTGGCGCTGACGCCCAGCACCCACTTCACCGTGCCGTCCTCGGCGGTGATGCGGAACAGGTCCGGACATTCCAGTGTGCCGATCCCGTCCTTGATGAATCCGCCGGCGTACGTCCAGGACCTGAGGTCGGCGGAGTGGTAGAAGCCCACCTTGGTGCCCTCGGCGAGAGCCATCACCCAGCGGCCGCGGTCCTCGTCGCGGATCACCTTGGGGTCGCGGAAGTCGGCGACGCCGGGGTTGGGCAGGACCGGGTCGGTGCCGTGGTTGGTGAAGGTGCGGCCGCCGTCGGTGGAGTAGTACAGGAACTGCTCCTGATGGCCGGTTCCGCCGCCGGGCGACATGGTGGCGATGACGACCACCGCGCCGGCGCCGAAGCCTGCAGTGTTGTCCGTGTCCACGACCGCAGAGCCCGACCAGACGTCGCCGTTGGAGGTGGTGTCCTTCGGCACGGCGACGCCGCGGTCGGTGAAGGAGACCAGGTCGGTGCTGGTGGCCAGGCGCCAGGCCGTGCCGACGGGACCGGTCGGGTAGTCGGCGTTGTAGAGGTAGTAGTAGTGGTACTCGCCGTCGATCCAGACCGGGCGCTGGGGGTCGTTCTTCCAGGCGTCGGGGACCGTGAAGTGGTAGGCGGCGCGATAGCTCGCGCAACCCGCCCTGGTCGCCTTGGGTTTGGCGGTGGCCCGCGCTCCAGGAAGCAGCACGGCGGCTCCCCCGGCAGTGGTGCCGGCCAGCAGGGCTCTCCGGGACATCCCACGCATCACTCTTCGTTCCTCTCGTCGTCGAGTGGAGAACGGCGGCTCATGTGGTGCAGGACTGTGCGGCCTAACTCGTTAAAGGTCAAGGGGTGCACGACTCTTGACAGGCTCGTGGCAGGCTTCCCATCATCTGGGCATCAACCCTGATCTAACACGAGTTAGGCATGTTGGATGACCGACTCGCACGTCACCCGCCGCACCCTGCTGCGGTACGGGGCCTACGGCGCGGGGGCCGCCGCGCTGGCAGGCACCGCCGCGAGCTGGGACCGGCTCACCGGAGCCGACATCCCCGGCCGCGACGACGGCTCCCTCGTCGTCGCCACCCTCGGCCCCGCCTACGGCCCGGAGGCCATCCGCACCCTCACCGAGGGCTTCCGGAAAGTCCACCCCGACAGCAAGCTGCGGATCAACGCCGTACAGGCGGTCGACTGGTCGGACTTCTTCGCGAAGATCCTCACCCAGATCGCGGCGGGCACCGCGCCCGACCTCGTCTACGTCGCCACGGAGGGCGTGCAGCTGTTCGCGCAGCACCTCGGGGTCCCACTGGACCGCTGGGTGCAGCGGGACGCGGCCGAACTCAGGGAGTACTTCGCCGACGTCCACCCCTCGCTGGTGGAGTCGATGATGTACGAGGGGCACCTCTACCAGCTGCCCGTGGAGTTCAACGCGGCCGACATGTACCTGAACCGGCAGGTGCTCCAGCGGGCGGGCGCGGACTTCCCGGCGCCCGACTGGACGCGCGACGACTTCACCGCGTTGCTGCGGGCCATGAAGAAGTCGAGCGGCTCGCAGTTCACGCCGTACTTCTGGACCAACCGGCTGTGGGGCGGCGTGGTGCCCTGGCTCTTTGCCGGCGGCACCAATCTGCTCACGGAGTCCAAGGCGCCGGGCGGCGCCTGGCTGTGGGACTCCTTCTATCCCGCCGCCCAGCGGCAGGGCCGCGGCGGCGGCTTCCGCTGGACGAGCCCGCAGGCCACCGCCGGGCGCGTGGAGGAGGCGTACGACTACCTCTCCTCCCTCATCCAGGAGGGCCTGTGCACCCGCCCCGAGGGCGGCAACGGCCAGAACCTCGTCGGCGTGTTCTCCACCGGCCGGGTCGGCGTGACCCCGGCAGGCGGCTTCTGGGCCGGTGGCCTGCACCTGGCCGGGATGCGGGCGGACGGCTTCGACGTGCAGTACTTCCCGCGCTGGCGCACCCAGCGCCACCAGTTCGGCGCGGCGGGCTATGCGCTGCTGCGTACTTCCAAGAGGCAGGACGAGGCCTGGGAGTTCATCAAGTACGCCGCCCGCCGGGACACCCTGATGCGGCTCTTCGACACCAACCAGACCACCCCGGCGCGCCGCTCGATGCTGACGGCCGCCCGCTACCGGGAGACCGGCCCGAAGCACTGGCAGGTCTTCTACGACACCCTCGACAAGTTCCCCGACACCGGGCCGATCCCCGCCCCGCCGCAGGTCGCCGAGGTGACCGAGGTGCTGCTCAAGCACACCGGCACCGCCCTCGCCTCGCCGCGCTCGGTGCGCCCCTCACTGCGCCGGATGCAGGGCGACCTGGAGAAGGCCATGGAGCGTGACGCGTGACGAACACCCAGGTCCCCGCAGTACGGCCGCGGGCCGTCACGCCGGCCGTCGACGTGCCGCGGCCCTCGCCCCTGCGCACCCGCGGCACCCGGCTGCTCGCCGCCCTCTTCCTCGCGCCCACGATCGTCGGCATCGTCGTGTTCACGGTCGTGCCGATCGTCGGCTCGGTGGTGCTGAGCCTGTTCCACTGGAACGTGATCGACTCGCCGAGCTTCGCCGGGACGGCCAACTACCGTGAGGTCTTCTCCGACTCGACCGTGCAGGTCTCCTTCCTCAACACGCTGGTGTTCATGGTCTTCGCGGTCGCCGCGCAGCTCCTGATCGCCCTCGCGCTGGCGCTGACCCTGAACGGGCGGATGCCGGGGTGGCTGCGCTCGGTGTTCCGCTCGGCCTTCTTCTTTCCGCTGGTGCTGTCCGCCGCGTCGATCTCCGTGGTGATGAAGTACCTGTTCAACCAGGACTTCGGGGTGGTGAACTGGCTGATCGGGCTGGTCGGGATCTCGCCGGTGCCGTGGCTGACCTCGGAGCACGCGGCTCTCGCGACCGTGATCATCGTCTATGTGTGGCAGCAGTTCGGCTTCTCGTTCCTGCTGTTCATCGGCGGTCTGAACAACATCCCCAAGGAGGTCCACGAGGCCGCCTCCCTGGACGGTGCGACCGGTCTGCGCAAACACCTGCATGTGACGCTGCCGCTGCTGTCGCCGACGCTGCTGGTGGCGACCGTGGTCGGTGTCATCAACGCGCTGCAGGTCTTCGAGCAGCCGTATGTGCTCACCAACGGCGGGCCCGGCGACTCCACCCGCACCGTCGTGATGGTCATCTACGAGACCGCGTTCGAGCAGCTGCGCTTCGGTGAGGCATCCGCGGTGGGCGTGCTGCTGTTCGTGCTGATCATGGCGGTGACCGCTCTGCAGTTCCGGCTCAGCCGGCGTTTCGTCCACTACCAGTGAGCCGGGTGACCTCCATGAGCCAAGCAACCCTGTCCCTGAGCCGCGCCCGGTACTCCCTCGGGCCGTGGGCACGGATCGCCGCCCTCGCGGCGTGTGCGCTGCTGACCCTCGGCCCGGTCATCTGGACCGTCTCCACCTCGCTGCGCACCCCGGCCCAGTCCTTCGACCTGCCCCCGAAGATCATCCCGACGCATCCGACGGCCGAGGCCTACCGCGGGGTGTTCGACCAGATCGACGTATGGCTGCTCGCCCTCAACTCGACGCTGGTGACCGCGCTGATCGCGGTCGGCCAGATGATCACGGCGGGACTTGCCGGGTACGCGTTCGCGCGCCTCGAATTCCGTTTCAAGAAGCCCCTGTTCGGGCTGGTGCTGGCGACGATGATGGTGCCGCTGCAGGTGACCATCGTGCCGGTGTTCCTGGTGCTGAAGTCGATGGGCCTGACCGACACCCTGCTCGGTCTGATCATTCCGGCCTTCCCGACCGCTTTCGGTACCTTCCTGATGCGCCAGTACTTCCTGGGCATGCCCAGGGACCTGGGCGAGGCGGCCATGCTGGACGGTGCCGGGCCCTGGCGGATCTTCCGCTCGGTGTATGCGCCGCTGGCCGCACCCGGCCTCGCCATCGTCGGCGTGCTGGCCTTCAACTACCACTGGAACGAGTTCTTCCGGCCGCTGATCCTGGAGACCTCCGGGCAGAACTACACGCTGCCGCTGGGCCTGGTCTCCCTCCAGGGCAACCTGGGCACCGGCTCCATCTCGGTGGTCCTCGCCGGTGTCGTCCTGTCCATGATCCCCGCCGTCGCCGTGTTCGTCGTCGGCCAGCGCCCTCTGCGCGAGGGCATCACGTCCGCAGGAGTCAATCGTTGAGCAACGACGCCCCGCGCTTCAGGGTCCGTCCGCCCGCAGGCTGGATCAACGACCCGAACGGGCCGTTCCGTTGGCGGGACCGCTACCACCTCTTCTACCAGCACAACCCCGACGCGCCCGTGCACACGAACGTCCACTGGGGCCACGCCTCCAGCGCCGACCTCGCGTACTGGGAGCACCATCCGGTCGCGCTCGGCCCGACGCCCGGCGGCCCGGACGAGGCCGGCTGCTGGTCCGGCTGCGTGGTCGACGACGACGGAGTGCCGACCGCCGTGTACACCGGCGTCGACGGCCATCACACCGGACTGGGCACCATCTGTCTGGCGCGGGCGGTGGTGCCGGACGACGAGACGCTGACCGACTGGAAACCGCTGCCGACACCCGTGGTGACCGGCCCGCCCGCCGGTCTGGACGTGGTCATGTTCCGTGACCCGTTCGTGTTCCGCCACTGCGGGCGCCGGTGGGCACTGATCGGTGCGGGGCATGCGGACGGGACCCCCTCGGTCCTGCTGTACGACTGCGACGACCTGCTCGACTGGCGCTTCGCCGGGGTGCTCCTCGACGGCAACGACCCCGTCGCGGCGGAGGTGTTCGGCGACAAGGCGGTCGGCTGGGAGTGCCCGCAGCTGTACGTGACGGCGAGCGGCGAGTGGGTGCTCGTGCTGTCGCTGTGGGATGGCGACCCGTGCACCACGGGCTATCTGACGGGGCGTCTGCAGCCGTATGAAGAAAGGGAGTTGTGCTTCGAGGCACGGGCCGGCGGACGGCTCGACCACGGGCGGGACTTCTATGCGCCTGCCGTGCTCCAGGAGCCGGACCGGGCCCTGATGTGGGGCTGGTCCTGGGAGGCCCGCGCGCAGAGTGAGGTCGAGCACGCGGGCTGGGCCGGGGTGCTCAGCGCGCCACGCGTCGTGGACGTCCATCCGGACGGCGCGCTACGTGTCGTGCCGGCACCTGAGCTCCAACTCCTCCGCGCGGCCGAGCCGTTCGTCACCGGCTTTGCACGCGTTGCGCTCCCGCAGTCGTACGACCTGACCGTCACCGCACGCGGGCGGGCCACCGTGAGCCTGCTTCGGTCGGCCTCCGGTGCGGAGCTGACGGTCCGGCTGGATCCGGACGAAGGCACCGTGACCCTGGATCGCGGCGGCTGGCCGCGGGCCCGGCCCGACGGGTCGGCGCCGATCGTGGTGCGGGCACCCGCACGGCAGGTGCGGGTGCTCGTCGACGGTTCGCTCTTCGAGCTGTTCGTCGACGACCGGGTCACCGTCACCGAGCGGGTCTATCTTCGCCCAGGCGATGTACCCGAACTGGTCGTGGCGGGCAACGCCGAAGCCGTCACCGGGTGGGAACTGGTCCCACCGACGCCCGCGTGACCACCGGGCAGGCCAGGCGCCGCACGGTTGCCAGTGGTGTCCGTCCGGTGTCGATGGCGTCCAGCAGCAGCCGGGCGGCCGCCTCGCCCATGGCCCGGTGCGGCAGCGCGACCGTGGTCAGGGGCGGTGAGAGGAACGCGGCCATGTGCTCCTGGTCGTCGTAGCCGACCACCGAGAGGTCGCCGGGGACGTCGATGTCGAGGCGGGTCGCGGCGTGCAGGACGCCCGCCGCGACCCGGTCGTTGTAGCAGAAGACGCCGGTCGGGCGCCGGTCGGCCGGAAGACCGTCGAGGATGCGCAGCGCGCCCTCGTACCCGCCGGAGATCTCGCCGCCGCTGCGCACGACCCACTCCTTGGGCACGGTGATCCCCTCCGCGCGCAGGGCGTCCCGGAAGCCGCGCAGCCGCTCCGTCGACGCGATGTCGTCCTGGCCGCCGATGAGGGCGACCCTGCGGTGGCCTTCCTCCAGCAGCAGCCGGGCCGCCGTACGGCCCCCGCCGCGCTCGGCGGGGATGACCGCGGGCAGGGAGTCGTCCTCGGACAGGCAGTTGGCGAGGACGGAGTGGGTGCGGTGCAGGCCTTCGGGGACGCGGACCCGGCGCAGCGACATGGCGGCGTAGATGATGCCGTCGACACGGCGGTCGAGGAGTTCGGCGACGGCCGCGTCCTCCTTGGCGCGGTCGCCGCCGGAGTCGACGGTCAGCACGAGGTGCTCGCTGCCCCAGGCGGTCTCCATGGCGCCGCGCAGCAGCCGGCCCGCGAAGGGCGAGGAGGCGATCTCGTCGGTGATCAGGCCGATCACGGCGGTACGGCGGCGGCGCAGACCGCGGGCGACGGGGTCGGGGCGGTAGCCGAGCTGGGCGGCGGCCTGGCGGATGCGCTCCTGGGTGGCGGGCGAGAGGTTGCCTTCGGCGCGGCCGTTGAAGACGAAGGAGACGGCGGTGTGCGACACACCGGCGAGCCGGGCGACGTCGCGTGACGTGGGCCGTCCGGATCCCCCCGGCCCCTTGTCCTCGGTGCTGTCCATCCCGTGCGCTGCCTTCATCCCCCACCCGTCCGATTGATCACAGCTCACCCTATCCGTGACGCTGGGGGTACGGCACAGTCGAGGAAGGGTCCCACGGTGATCAGCGTCCCGACGCGCACGCTCAACGACGGCACGACTCTTCCCGCTCTCGGCCTGGGCACCTGGCCGATGTCCGACGCGGAGGCGGAACGGGCCGTCTCCGAGGCCCTCGGCCTGGGCTGCCGCCTGGTCGACTTCGCCACCAACTACGGCAACGAGACCGGAGTCGGGCGGGGTGTCGCCCGCAGCGGTGTCCCCCGGGAGGACGTCGTGGTGACGACGAAACTCCCGGGCCGGCACCACGGCTACGAGGAGACCCTGGCCTCCTTCGAGGAGTCCCGCAGGCGCCTGGGCGTGGAGTACGTCGACCTGTATCTGATCCACTGGCCGCTCCCCCGGGTCGGAAAGTACGTCGACTCGTGGCGGGCCATGATCAAGCTGCGCGAGGAGGGCCTGGTCCGCTCCATCGGCGTCTCCAACTTCACCGTCGAGCACGTGGAGCGGCTGGAGAAGGAGACCGGAGTACTGCCGTCTGTCAACCAGATCGAACTCCATCCGTTCTTCCCGCAGGACGAGCTGCGCGCCTCCCACACCGCCAAGGGCGTCCGCACCGAGAGCTGGACCCCCCATTACCTTCTTCGTGGCCCCGCAATGGGGCTCCCGGCCGCGGCAGGGGCCTGCTCGACGACCCCGTCGTCATCGGCATCGCCGAAGCCCTCGGCGGGACGCCCGGCCAGGTGGTCCTGCGCTGGCACACCCAGCTGGGCGCGGTGCCCATCCCGAAGTCCTCGAACCCCGAGCGGCAGCGGGCGAACCTCGACGTGTTCGGCTTCGAACTGGACCCCGCCCAGCTGGACGCGATCGCCGACCGGGCCCACCGGCGTCTCGGCGGGGACCCCGAGGTGCACGAGGAGTTCTGAGCCGCCCGCGGGGTACCCAGGGCCCACCAGGCAGGGCGCACGAAAGGAGCCCGAGGTGGGTGAGCAGGACCGGCTGCGGGAGTATCGCGGCAAGCGCGACTTCGGGCGGACCAAGGAACCGCAGGGGCGGTCGGCCGCCTCGGATGATCAGCCCCGGTTCGTCGTGCAGATCCATGACGCCAGCACCATGCACTTCGACTTCCGGCTGCAGGTCGGCGACATACTGAAGTCGTGGTCGATCCCGAAGGGCCCCTCCGGCGATCCGCAGGACAAGCGGCTCGCCGTGCCCACGGAAGACCATCCGAGAGTACGAGGAGTTCGAGGGAGTGATCCCTCAGGGCGAGTACGGCGGCGGCACCGTGATCGTGTGGGACCACGGCAGCTACGAGCCCCTCAGCCACGACCGCAAGGGGCGGCCCGTCGACTTCGGGGAGGCGCTCGAGCGCGGGCATGCCCGCTTCCGCCTCAAGGGGTCGAAGCTGCACGGCGAGTACGCCCTCACCCGCTTCCGCGGCGGGAAGGACGGGGACACCGAGGAGGCCTGGCTGCTGGTGAAGGCGGGCGCAGGGGCTCACGGGCACGGGACGCCGGATCGGCGGCGGGCCCGCTCGGTGAGCAGTGGCCGTACGCTCGCCCAGGTCGCGGCGGCTGCCGGGGAGCAGTGAGCGGCGGTGTCCGGCCTGCTGGACTCGCTCACGGACAAGGAGCAGGGGCTGCTGCGCACGGGGCGTCCGGGCGCGGAGCCGGCCGCCCGGCCGATGCTCGCGACGCTGAGTGACCGGCGGGACTTCGACAGTGGGTGGATCTTCGAGCGGAAGCTGGACGGCGTACGGCTGCTGGCGGTGCGGGACGGCGGGCGGGTCACGCTGCTGTCGCGCACGGGGCGTCGCCTGAACGACACGTACCCGGAGATCGTGGCGCCGCTGGCCGCCCAGTCCTGCACGGACTTCACCGTGGACGGGGAGGTCGTCGCGTTCACCCGGGGCCGCACCGACTTCGCCCGGCTCCAGCAGCGCATGGGCCTGACGCGCCGAGGGGACATCGAGGCGAGCGGCGTCGCGGTGACGTACTACGTGTTCGATCTGCTCGGGCTGGAGGGAGCCGACCTCACCCGGCTGCCGCTCAGGACCCGTAAGTCCCTGTTGCGCCGAGCCCTGACCTACCGTGCTCCGCTGCGGCTGACCTCCCACCGCAACGAGGGCGGCGCCGACCTGCTGGCCACCTCCTGCGCCCACGGCTGGGAAGGCCTGATCGCCAAGCGGGCCGACAGTGACTACCAGCCGCGCCGGTCCCGGGACTGGCTGAAGCTCAAGTGCTCCCAGGGACAGGAGTTCGTCGTCGGCGGGTTCACCGAACCGGCCGGCAGCCGGGTCGGCCTGGGGGCATCGCTCCTCGGCTACCAGGAGCACGGGAGGCTGCGGTACGCGGGCAAGGTCGGCACCGGCTTCGACCGCACCACACTGCTCTCGCTGCGGGAGCGGCTCGACGAACTGCGCACCGCCGGCCCGCCGTTCGAGGGCCGGGTACGTGAGTCGGGCGCGCGGTGGGTGCGGCCGGCGCTGGTCGCGCAGATCGACTTCACCGAGTGGACGCGGGACGGGATGCTGCGGCATCCGCGGTTCCTGGGGCTGCGGGACGACAAGGAACCGGAGGACGTCGTGCGGGAGCAGCCGGCCACCTGAGAGGGCGGCCATGGCCAACTTGAGGAGTTCCGAGGCGGATTGACGCGTTCCGGCCCCAACCGGCCGCCCGGGCCTCTATGTTCACGGCGGTACTCGATCTTCGTCCCTCGTCCCGGGAGGCCTTTCCGCATGCGCAACGCGCTCCGTACCGCCTTCGTCGGCGCGGTCGTCGCCGGCACCGTCCTGACCTGCGGCTCCGCCGGCGCCACTCCTCCCGGACCGGGAGTGACCGCCAAGCTGATCAGCACCACCACCGTCGGGAACACCGACTACGTCATCCGGGAGATCACCGTCCCGCCCGGGCAGGCCACCGGCTGGCACTACCACGACGGCCCGGTCTACGGCTTCGTCCGGCAGGGCACGCTCAGCCACTACCACTCGGACTGTGCCGAGGACGGCGTGTACAAGACCGGCACCACCGTCCGCGAGCCCGGCGGGCCGGGCGACGTCCACCTCGGGCGCAACGAGGGTGACACGCCGCTCGTCCTCGACGTGCTGTACGTCCTTCCGCACGGCGCGCCGTACTCGGAGGACGTGCCGAACCCGGGCTGCTCCTTCCAGTGATCAGGTCGGCGGCAGGGTCTGTTCGGCCCAGATGGTCTTGCCCCGGCCCGTCTGGCGGCTGCCCCAGCGCTGGGTGAGCTGGGCGACCAGCAGCAGTCCGCGGCCGCCCTCGTCGAAGGCGTGGGCCCGGCGCAGATGCGGTGAGGTGGAACTGCCGTCGGAGACCTCGCAGATGAGGCTGCGGTCGCGGATCAGCCGGAGCTGGACGGGGGGCGCGCCGTAGCGGATCGCGTTGGTGACCAGTTCGCTGACGACGAGTTCGGTGACGAAGGCGGTCTCGTCCAGGCCCCAGGCGGTCAGCTGCTCGGTGGCCGCCTGCCGGGCCGCGGCCACGCGTTCCGGATCGGGGGTGATGTCCCAGGTGGCGACCCGGTCCTCGCCCAGCGCCCGGGTGCGGGCCAGCAGCAGCGCCACGTCGTCACTGGGCTCCTCCGGCAGCACCGCCTTGAGGACCGTGTCGCACAGCATCTCGAGGGTGTCGGCACGGGCGGTCAGTGCGCGGCACAGTTCGGCCTGCGCGTGGTCGATGTCGCGGTCGCGGTCCTCGATCAGGCCGTCCGTGTACAGGGCGAGGACGGAGCCCTCGGGCATTTCCAGCTCCGTCGACTCGAAGGGCAGGCCGCCGACGCCCAGCGGGGGTCCGGCCGTCATGGGGACGAGGCTCACGGTGCCGTCGGGCAGCAGCAGGGCGGGCGGTGGATGGCCGGCTGCGGCGAGGTCGAGGCGGCGCGAGACGGGGTCGTAGACGGCGTAGAGGCAGGTGGCGCCGAGCTCCGCGACCTCGTCACCGGTGTCGTCCGACGCCAGATGGGTGACCAGGTCGTCCAGGTGGGTGAGGAGCTCGTCGGGCGGCAGGTCGACGTCCGCGAGGGTGCGTACGGCGGTGCAGAGGCGGCCCATGGTCGCCGAGGAGGTGATGCCGTGTCCCACCACGTCGCCGACGACCAGGGCGACGCGGCTGCCGGAGAGCGGGATCACGTCGAACCAGTCGCCGCCGATGCCGACCAGGGAGTCGGAGGGCAGATAGCGGTGAGCCACCTCGACCGCCGCCTGCCCGGGCAGCTCTCTGGGCAGCAGGCTGTTCTGCAGGGCCAGTGCGGTGGTGCGTTCGCGGCAGAAGCGGCGGGCGTTGTCGATGCAGACGGCGGCGCGGCTGGCGAGCTCCTCGGCGAGGACGGCGTCGTCGCCGCCGTAGTCGTCCGGATTGGCGATGCGGACGGCGACCGCGACGCCGAGCGTGGTACCGCGGGCCCGAAGCGGCACCGCGAGCATCGAGTGCACGCCCCTGCGGTGGGGGCGGCCCGCGGGGGCCCGTGCGTTGCGCTCGGCGACCCAGCGCATGAAGTCCGGTTCGCCCGCGTGGCTGAGGACGGCCCGCCCCGTTCTCAGTGCCTTCGCGGGCGGTGAGAACGCCGGGTAGAGGTCGGTGTCGCCGATGTGCACGGCCGCTTCGGGCGTGCCCTCGGTGACCGAGCCGTGGGCGACGCGGCGCAGCACGATGTCCCTCCCCGGCATCTCGGGATGCTCATCGGCGCCGAGGACCCAGTCGAGCAGGTCGACGCTGGCGAAGTCGGCGTAGCGGGGCACCAGCAGTTCGATGAGCTCCTCAGCGGTGCGCACCACGTCCAGGGTCGTGCCGATGAAGGCCGCCGCCTCGTTCAGCAGGGCCAGCCGCTCCCGGGCCCAGTACTGCTCGGTGCTGTCGAAGGCCGCCATGCCGGTTCCGATGACATTGCCGTCGGCGTCCCGGACCGGCCACATCTCGGTGATCCAGGCGTGCTCCCGGTTCGAGGACGGCGCGTGCGCATAGCTCTCGTAGCGGACCGGCCTGCCCGTCTCTACGGCCAGCTCCAGATGCCGCAGAAATCCCCGGTTGTACCCGACGTCCTGAACGGTGTCCATGAAGTACCGGCCGAGCAGGGTCTCGGCGGGCACTCCCATCACCTGGCAGGAAGCGTCGTTGAGCCGCAGATAGCGCTGGTCGGTGTCGAACACGGACAACGACACGGAGGCCTGCTGGAAGGCCTGCCCGGCGAGCGTCGGATCCGGCCTGCCGGGCTGCTCGGCGGTCACCACGTACCGGTCGGGTGAGTCGTCCCCGCCGGACAGGGCGCATGCGCGGAGGACGAGAGGCACCGTGGAGCCGTCACGGTGCCGGAGGACGACGGTGCCGGTCATGGCAGCCACGGCGCCGGGCGACGGGTCCTCGGCGAGCAGATCCCACACAGCCCGGCCCACGGCCTCCTCGGCCGGGTATCCCGTCAGCCGCCGGGCACCTTCGCTCCACCCGGTCACGATGCCCCGGGCATCGACGATCGCCGCAGCGGGGACGTGCTCCATGTAGTTCAGGATGGTTCTTTTGTCGCACCGCTTCAACCGAAACGGAGGGCCGGGCGGGCCCTCCGTTTGCGCGGCTGTCACTTCTTTCGGTCACGCAGGGCGGCGAGGGCCCGGTCGGCGTGGGTGTTCATCCGCAGCTCGCTGCGGACGATCTCCAGGACGGTGCGGTCCTCCGCTATGACGAAGGTGACCCGCTTGGTGGGAGCCAGACTGAAGCCGCGCTTCACGCCGAACCGCTCGCGGATCGTGCCGTCGGTGTCGGAAAGGAGGGGCATGCCGAGGCTGTGGCGGCCGGTGAACTCCTGCTGTTTCTCGACTGAGTCACCGCTGATGCCCACGGCTCGGGCGCCGGCGGCCGCGAACTCCGCCGCAAGGTCCCGGAAGTGGCAGGCCTCCGCGGTGCAGCCCGCGGTGAGGGCGGCGGGATAGAAGAACAGCACGATCGGTCCGTCGGCGAGCAGCTCGGACAGGGTGCGGAAGGTGCCGGTCTCGTCCGGCAGCTCGAAGTCGTCGATCTTGTCGCCGACGTTCACACGCTCGCTCACCTACCGGCCCTCCCCGTTCTTCGCGACGCTGCGGGCCCACAGCACGAGGGGCAGCTGCAGCGGCAGCCGTCCGATGGCCGCGGCCTTCTGCGGGGTGGGGCGGTGCCGCCAGTCGACGGCCATCTTCACGTTGGCGGGGAACACGCCGACGAAGAACGCGGCGGCGGCGAGGGCCGCGGGCTTGCGGGTGCGAGGCAGTGCGATGCCCGCCGCAAGGGCCAGCTCGGCGGCGCCGCTGGCGTATGTCCAGGTCCTGGGCCTGCCCGGCAGGGCCTGGGGGATGGTCTCGTCGAACTGGCGCGGCGAGGCGAAGTGGGCGACACCCGCGGCGGCCAGCAGGCCGGCGAGCAGCAGGGGCGAGCGTTCGGACCGTGGCACGGTTCCTCCTCTGATGACCTGCTGCCGGATGTTACCCGAGGGTAGAAGCGGTGGCTCCGGCGGCCGGATCCGGCCCGGAGGCCGGGCTCTGCGTGCGACGGTTGTGCGTTCTCGGGATGTAGCCGAAGGAGCGACGGAAGACGTCGGTGAAGGCTGCGGCGGTGGAGTCGGCGGCCGTGCGGCGGCGCCCCGCGCGACCTCGGCGTGAGGTCGGCGCCGGATCAGGCGGTACCCGCCGGCGCGGCCGTCTGCTCCTGCGCCTCCATCTCGACGGCGGCGGTGAGGAAGTCGTCGACCATACGGTGGAAGAGGGTGGCCAACTGCCGCAGCTCCTCCGGCTCCCAGTGGGACAAGGCCACCTGCATGCCCCGCGAACCGGCCTCACGGATGCGGTCGATGGCCTGCTGCCCGGCCTCGGTCAGCTCGATGCGCTGGGCACGTCGGTCGTCGGGGTCCGGGACGCGGGTGACGTAACCGGCCTTCTGCAGCTGCTGCACGGTGCGGGTGACGTGGGACGCCTCCACTCCCAGCCGGGCGGCCAGCTCTCCCGGGCGCAACGGTTCCGAATCGGCGACCTGCCGCAGCAGCGCCACGGCCGCACGGTCCAGCGGCACACCGGCCAGGGCCATCAGCCGGTCGTGCTGCCTGGCACGCGTGCTCAGGTAGGTGATGCGGGTGAGCGCACGCTCGATCTCGATCACTTCGTCCGAGGCGGGGGTGTCGGGAAGCGGTGGAGTGGACATGCGCCCCACTTTACCATCTTGTTGCGTAACTCAAGTAACTCCCTGCGGCGTTCCTCGTCCCGGTGCAGCACAGCGGCGCCCGCGTCGAAGCGGGAGATCTCCATCGGGTCGTCCACCAGACGGGCCGGCTTCACGGCCTCCTCACTGCGCGGCGAACCCGCGGGTGCGAGTCTCCATGCCGCGCAGCTCGGCCACCGACGGCTCCAGTGCGGCGGCTGTCTCGTTGAACGTGTGCGACAGATCGGTGAGTTCGTCGGAGCCGTCGACGGCGAGCAGGGCCGGCACGGTGGCCCGTTCGATGACGGGTCTGGATGAGCACCGGCGCCTCGCGGTCCACCTTGCGGCGCAGACGGGAGACGAGTTGCTCGATCGCGTAGCCTCCACCGAAGTCGCCCCGGCCACAGCGGCCGATCCGCTCCTTGGACAGCACCCGGTGCGCATTGACGAGCAGATGGCGCAGCAGCCGGTACTCGGCGGGCGTGAGTTGGGCGAGAGCACCGCTCCGGCGCGGGCCGCGGATCCGGCCGCGCAGCAGGACCTGCACCCGGGCCAGGAGCTCGGCCACCCGGAACGGCTTGGTGACGTAGCCCTCTCCCCCCAGGCGCCACCTGCCCCGGCCGAGGGCGACGCCATCCCGCAAACCCGGCGCTCACCCGCAAGGGCCTGCACGATCCGCCCGCGACCGAGGCCGTCGTACAGGAGTCCGCCTTCGTCTGACCTCGTGCCCTTCGTCCGAGAGGGCCGTCCGTGGCGCAGGACACGGGCGGTCCTCGCCCGTCGCTCCCGGCGGACATCGCCCACCATGGTTTCCAGGACCCGACCGGAGAGACGCGATGAGCATCCCTTGGCAGCGATACGCGGGCGAACATCCGCGCACCGTCGAGACCATGACGGCTGCGTTCCTGGTCGCCGCCTTCCTCCCGGGCAGCGAGATCCGCTTGCCCGGCACGCACCGGCCGGACGCCGCGGCCCCCGATCCGGGGCGCGGCTTCGGGCTGATCGGCATGTGCGAGCGTGCCCAGTCCGTCGGCGGCATCCTCCGGGCCGGTCTCCGCCTGGAGGGCGGCTTCGAGGTCATCACCCACCTGGCCCTGTACCCCACCGCTCCCTGACGCCCAGAACCCCGTGACTCACGGAACCGGGGACCATGAGACGACAAGAACGGACGCCATGACCATCCGCGTGCTGCTCGCCGACGACCAGGCCCTCCTGCGGGCCACGTTCCGGATCCTGATCGACTCCTGCGACGACATGGAGGTGGTCGCCGAGGCAACCGACGGCGCCGAGGCCGTCGCCCTCGCGCGCGTGCACCGCCCCGACCTCGTCCTGATGGACATCCGCGTGCCCGGCACCGACGGCCTGGCCGCCACCTCCGCGATCTGCGCCGACCCCGAACTGTCGGGCACGCGTGTCCTGATCCTCACCACCTTCGAGATCGACGAGTCCGTCGCCCAGGCGCTGCAGGCCGGTGCGAGCGGGTTCCTCGGCAAGGACGTGACCGCGGACGCGCTGCTCGACGGCATCCGGACCGTGGCCGCGGGGGACTCGCTGCTCTCCCCGCTCGCCACGCGTGTGCTGATCACGCGCTTCCTGTCCGCCCCCGCACAGGGTGCGCGGCCGGCGGCGTCCGAGGACCTCAGTGCGCTCACCGACCGCGAGCGGGAGGTGACGGCCTGGGTGGCGGAGGGCCGCACCAACGAGGACATCGGCGAGAAGCTCTTCGTCAGCCCGCTGACGGTACGCACCCATGTGCACCGCGCGATGACGAAGCTGGGCGCCCGCGACCGCGCCCAACTCGTCGTCATCGCCTACCAGTCGGGGCTTGCAAGGGCATCGCGGCCCGCGGAGCGCTGAGCACCGCAGGCTGCGGGCTCAGCCTGCGGAGAGCTTGTCCAGCCACTGTTGCAGCAGAGCCGACTCCGCCGGTGTGAAGACCGGGGACCGTGCGGCCCGCAGGCGGGCCGCGAGCGTCTCGTCGGCGACCGGGACAGCGCCGTCCTGCGCTCCCGGCTCGCCCGTGCCGGCCGGGCGGGTCAGCAGGTCGAGCACGCTGTCGCGCAGCCGCTCGGAGAACTGCGGGTCGGGGTACTGCTCGGGCCTGGTCCGCGCGGAGTTCTTCCGCAGGGCGGGCCTCGACGACCTGCTGACGCCGGCGAACAGCCTGTAGGCGGCGCCGTTCGCGGCCGCCCGCAAGCAGCGCCGTTCAGGGGAACCCGACCGTCGGGGCGAATGGCGGCGGACCACACCGTCGACAACTCACCCCGTGACGCTCCCCCTGATCCCGCCGATGCTCGCCACGCCCGGTTCCCTGCCGCCCGCCCGGCAGGACTTCCGCTGGGCCTACGAGACCAAGCAGGACGGCCAGCGTGTGGTGGCCTACCTCGAAGGAGACGGCAGCGTCCTGCTGCGGGCACGGTCCGGGGAGGACATCACCGCCGCATATCCCGAGCTGCGACCGCTGGGCGAGGCGCTCGGCGCGACGCCTGCCGTGCTCGACGGGGAGGTGCTGGCACTGGACGAACAGGGCCGAGCCGACTTCCAGTTGCTGCAACCCCGCATGGGGCTGGCGCACGCACCCGGCAGAGCGGCGCGGCAAGCAGCGAAGGCGCCCGTGCACGTCGTTCTGTTCGACGTGATGCACCTGGGCGGACAGGACCTCACGGCACTCCCCTATGCCCGGCGGCGCGAGCAGTTGGAACAGCTTGGTCTCCACGGCCCGTTCTGGTCCACCCCTGCCGCCCTGGTCGGGCACGGCGAACAGGCCCTGCGCGCCACCCGTGAGCACGGTCTGGAGGGCCTGGTCTGCAAGCGGCTGGACTCGGCATACGAGCCCGGGGTGCGCTCCAGGGCCTGGATCAAGATCCGCAACATGCGCAGCGAGGACGTCGTGGTGGGCGGCTGGCTGCCCGGCAAGGGACGGCTGTCGGGGCTGTTCGGCGCCGTCCTGGTGGGGCAGCGGGCCGCGGGACGCCTTCGGTACGTCGGGAGTGTGGGCACCGGCTGGAGCGAGGCCGAGCGGTCGCAGCTCGCCGCGCTGCTGCAGGCCGCCGCGACCGACGTGTGCCCCTTCGATCCCGTACCGTCGGTCCCGGGGGCCCGCTGGGTGGTGCCCCGGCTGGTGGGCGAGGTCCGCTACAGCACCCGCACCCGGGCAGGAATGCTGCGCCAGCCGTCCTGGCTGCGGCTGAGGCCCGACCTCGCGCCGGAGGATGCATCGGCCGACATCCCGGACGACCGTGTCTGACCCTGCCACCCGACACACCGTCACGGGATGCTGAACCTACGGTGGATACGCCGTCATACGGGGTGGCCGGGGCTGATGTCCCGGGCGTCGTCGAGCCGGAGCAGGGGTCCGTCCGCGCGGCTGCCCCAGTCCTCGGGGGCGAGGACGAAGCCGACGTGGTCGCCGCCGTCGACGCGCTGTTCGACGCTGCCCACGAACCACGCGGCGGCCTCCTCCAGGACGACCGAGCCGCCGTGCCCGCGGGTCCAGGGCACGTGCACGAACTTGTCGGTCCGATCACCCGTCTGCCCGCCGAACAGAGCTGCCAGCTCGTGCTGTTCTCGGGTCAGCAGATGGACGGCCAGGCGGTCCGCGGCACGGGCCACCACATAGGTGTGGTTGGCCTTGGAGATCCACACCACGAACCGCACCGGCCGCATGGAGCACTGGGAGGAGAAGGAGACCAGACAGCCCGACCGCTGCGCGCCGGCCGCGGCCGTGACGACACACAAGTCCGGACTCAGCCGACTCATGAACGCGTCCAGGTCTGTCATGTCCCCTCGCTCCTCACCCTCGTCACCCTCGTCAACGAACCGCGAGCACTCGCTGGACCCCGCAGCCGCCCGTCAGAGCGGTGTGCCGGGGTCCTCGGGCCGGATGCGGCCACGCCAGCCGCCGGTGGTGCCGCCCTCCGTCTCCACGTAGTCCTTGAAGCGGCGCAGGTCCCCCTTCACCCGCCGGTCGATCAGACCCAGCGCGTCCGCGCTCTGCTCGGCGACCCCGCCGGGTTCGACCTCCATCACGAGTTCCACGCGGGTGTGCGTGTCGTCCAGTCGTTCGAACCGGACCGATCCCCTCTGTTGCGTGTCGCCGCCGACGGACCGCCAGGTGATCCGGTCGTCCCGCAGCTGGTCGACGATCTCCGTGTCGAACTCGCGCCGCACCCCGCCGATGCTGGTGGTCCAGTGGTTGTGCCGGTCGTCGAGCTGCCTGACCTCGTCGACGCCCTCCATGAAGTTCGGGAACTCCTCGAACTGAGTCCACTGGTTGTACGCCATGCGCAGCGGAACCTCCACGTCCACTGCCTCCTTGACCGTGCCCATCGATGCCTCCTTGCCCGCTTCTTGCCGGGGCCGACCGCGCCGGGCGACCGGCCTCCTGCGCGTGTGCGTGGCACCGGGTACCCCGCAAAGGCGTCAGTCAGCCCGCGCCGGGAACTCGGCGGGTCATGGCTGAGCACCCAGACCCCGAAGATGTCGTGCTGTCGTCGCACGAACGGCTTGCTCTGCGGAGTATCGAAGCGGAACTGAGCTGCGACCGGCGCCTCGCCCGAAGCATGCGCGGCGAGGCGGGCTCCCGGCTCTGGCTCCCGCTGTCGGTGGCCCTGTCGGCGTGCGCCTCGCTGTTCCTCCTCGTCATGGGGATCTGCACCTCGGACCCGATCGTCATCTGGTGCTTCGCCGGCCTGTGGCCCTACACGCTGTTGCAGGTGTTCCGGCTGCTGTGCCGCGCGAGCAGGGGCCCGGGCCGCATCACCTCGTGGCTGTGAACCACCCCTGCGCGGCGTCGGCCGGCTCCACGACCGACGGCGTTCGGGGGCCGTTGTGTGTGTCCGGGGCACCGGGGCGGGAACTCGGCGGTCATGACCGCCGAGACGGAAATCCACGGATCGTACTGGCTCGAGACGGCGCCGCCGGGTGAACCCGCTCCCCCGCCGTCCGGCGACATGGCCGTCGACGTCGCCGTGGTCGGCGGTGGCATCGCAGGCCTGAGTACGGCGTGGGAACTGGTCCAGCAGGGACGCAAGGTGGCCGTGCTGGAGGCCGGCCGCCTCGCCGCCGGGGTCACGGGCCACACGACCGCCAAGCTGACCGCGCTGCACACGCTGACCTACGACCATCTGCGCCGCACCCGCGGCCCGACGGGGGCACGTCTGTATGCGCAGTCGCAGAGTGCCGCGATCCGGCACGCCGCCGGCATCGTCGACGAACTGGGCATCGACTGCGACTGGGAAGAGGCCGCGGCCTACACCTACGGCGAGCAGCCCCGGCTGGTGGAAAAGCTGCAGGCGGAGGCGGAAGCGGCGCGGGAGGCGGGTCTGGCGGCCGAGTACGTGGCCGAGACCGAGCTGCCCTTCCGGGTCGCCGGTGCGGTCCGGGTGACGGAACAGGTCCAGTTCCATCCCCGCAAATACCTGCTGGCCCTCGCCGAGGACCTGCGTCGCCGAGGCGGTGCCGTCTACGAGCACACACGCGTCGTGGGCCTCACAGAGGGCGAGCCCTGCGTCCTGGCGACGGACGCGGGCGTGTCGGTGCGGGCGGACGAGGTCGTGATCGCCACCCACTACCCCGTCTTCGACCGTGCCCTGCTCTTCACCCGGCTCTCCCCGCGCCGCGAGCTGGTCGTGGCCGGCACCGTCGACGAGGACCGGGCACCGCGCGGCATGTACCTCACGCCGGAGCAGAACACCCGGTCCGTGCGCAGCGCGCCCTACCGTGACGGGAAACGCCTGCTGATCGTCACCGGCGAGCACTTCACGCCCGGTACCGCCGATGTCGAGGAGCGGTTCGCACGGCTCTCCGCCTGGGCCGAGGGCCATTTCCCGGGGTTCACGATCAGCCACCGGTGGGCCACGCAGGACAACGACGCCACCGACTCCGTGCCGCTCGTCGGACCACTCTGGCTGGGCAGCCGTCACACCTACGTGGCCACCGGGTTCGGTGGCTGGGGGCTGAGCGGCGGCATCATGGCGGGCCGTCTGCTCAGCGATCTCGTCAATGGCCGCGAGGTCCCCTGGGCCGGCCTCTACGATCCCCGCCGTCTGCTCTCCGTGCTCCGCGAGGGAGCCTCGTTCCTGAAGCATCAGGCGCAGGTGGCCCGGCACTTCGTCGGCGACCGGCTGCCCCCGACGACGGGACCTTCGACGGCGGACATTCCGCGGGGCGGCGGTGCCGTGGTGCGGGTGGGAGGGCGGCAGTGCGCCGTGCACCGTGACGAGAACGGTCAGTTGCAGGCGGTGTCGGCCGGCTGCACCCACATGGGCTGCCTCGTGGCGTTCAACCGCGCGGAACAGGCCTGGGAATGCCCCTGCCACGGCTCCCGCTTCGCCCCGGACGGGCAGATCCTGCAGGGCCCGGCCGTACGGCCGTTGGAGCGGCGCGACATCTGAGACGACCGCCCGCGGTATGCCCAGCGGCTCACACGTGGTCAGCCGACCGGTTGGTTTCCGGCGCCGGAAGGTTGTAGACGTGGAACGCCCGCCGGATGACCGGCTGTGCCACGTTCCGCACCTGCACTCCGCCGCTGGTCATCCCGTGCTCGGTGCCGGAATGGGCGTGTCCGTGGACGGCGAGGTCGGCGCCCTCGGCGTCGATCGCCTCGGCCAGCAGATAGCTGCCGAGGAACGGATAGATCTCCAGCGGCTCACCCGCCAGTGTGTCCGGCACGGGTGAGAAATGGGTCAGTGCGATCCGCACGTCGCACCCCGCCCGGGCCAGTTCCCGCAGTCCGGTCCGCAGGCCGTCCGCGCACCGGCGGGAGTACCTGACGAACTCCTTCATGACGGGCTCGCCGAACTCTCCCGCACACCTGCCCGCGAACCCGCCCCCGAACCCTTTGGTCCCCGCGATCCCGACACGGGTGTCGCCGCTGGTCACCACGGTGGACTGCCCTTCCAGGACCCGTACGCCGGAATTCTCGAGGACGGCCGCCACCTCGCCCGGGCATCCGCCGTGGTGGTCGTGGTTGCCGAGGACCGCGACCACCGGCACCGCCAGGTCCTCGACCTCCTTGGCGACGACCAGCGCCTCCTCCGGTGTGCCGTGGCGGGTGAGGTCGCCGGCCAGCAGCAGTAGATCCGCGCAGTCGGGCAGCGTGTCGAACGCCGGCCGGAGCACACCGTGGCTCTCCGCCCCCAGGTGGATGTCCCCGACGGCTGCCACCCGGGTCATGCGAGGTCCTCCGCGTCGTCGGGCGGGGTGGTTCGCGCCGTGACGATGTCGCAGTGCAGCGGCACGTCCGGGAAGGCCTCGCGGGCGATGCGCATGATGTCCTCACGGCACCGGGCAGAGGGGACCGTGCCGGTGAGCAGTACGGTCTCGCCGCGCAGTTCGGCCCGTACACCCAGTTCGCCGGGCAGACCGGCCGCGAACCGTTCGGTCAGGTGGGCGACCCGGTAGTCGAGGCCCGCCGGGGCGCCGGAGGAGGGCTGGACCGTGTGCTCGCTCATGGCTGTTCCTTCGAGGATTCGGCTCGCTGCTCCGGCTCGGAGTCGATCACGTCCAGGCGCTCCAGGAGAAACAGGAAGGCCGCGGGCATGGGCCGCTCGCCGCAGGTTCGCCGTACCTCCTGCCAGTCGACCTTCTCCCGCAGCGAGCGGGCGACCGGGAGTACGGCCCCGAAGTCGCAGTGGTGTTCCGAGAATGCCTTGAGCAGACTCACCAGCAGGTCCGTCGGCGAGAGCACCGGCATACGGACCGAGTCGACGGGCAACTCCCGGGCGCGTGCGAGCAGTTCCGGGGTGACGGGGTGGTCGGACAGCTCGAAGATGATGTCGACGCTCTGGCCGAGGCAGCTCGCCTTCAGCAGCCAGTCCTCCGGGGCATGGTGGACGGTGAGACCACCCTCGCACAGCGTGGCCGCCACGGCGTCGGCGTCCTCGGGGAGGACGCAGAAGTCGACGTCGTGCTGCAGCCTTCCGCTGACGCCATGGGCGTAGGCCGCCACACTTCCGGCCAGGGCGAATCCGTGCTCCTTCTGCTTGAGGAGAGCGGCAACCTGTTTGGTCGCCTCCAGGATCGCCTGGGTACGGTCACGGGGCAGGTCCACGTCCGGCCCTGCGGCGGACGGGGGCTCCCCCGGAGCGAGGCGCAGGCCGGTGGGGCCCGAGTCGTCGGCGCGGGCCGCTCCGTGCGCGTCGTGCACCATGGGCGCTCCCTTCGTGATTCCCGGCGTCGGGGCACGAGCGGGTCTGTCCGCTCCCGCACGTGCGTACGCCCGGGTACCCACGGGCCATCGGCGCGACACGGTCCGGAGCCCTTGTCGGCGGGCGGTTTCAGTCGTCTCCGGCCTGGTCGGGCGTGGCGCCGTTGAGGTGGACGATGAGCAGGGCCACGTCGTCGGCGGGGTCGGAGACGTGGCGGACGAGGGTGTCGGCCATGGCGTCGGGGTCTTCGGGATCGGTGCGTGCAATGAGTTCGGCGAGCGCGCTGACGGCGTCGTCCAGGTCGACGCCGGGCCGTTCGATGAGCCCGTCCGTGTACAGGACGAGGACGCAGCCGGGGTGGAGGGGGAACTCGGCGGCCAGGTACTCGACCTGGGCGTCGATGCCGAGCAGCAGTCCGGGAGGCGGGCTCAGGACCTCGGTACGGCCGTCGGCGTGCCGCAGCAGGGCAGGCGGGTGGCCGGCACTGGCCAGGCGCACGCCGGGGCGGCCCAGATCCAGGTGGGCATAGAGGCAACTGGCGAACCGGCCGGGGTCCAGGCCGACGAGCAGCCGGTTGGTCCGGCCGAGCACGTCTCCCGGGGAGGCCCCGGCCGCCGCCTGGCTGTGCACGGCGGTGCGGACCTGCCCCATCAGGGCCGCCGCGTCGATGTCGTGTCCCTGGACGTCACCGATCGCGACCGCGACGGTGGTGTCGTTCAGACGGATCAGGTCGTAGAAGTCACCGCCCACCTCCACACCATGGCCGGCGGGCCGGTAGCGGGCGGTGACCCGCAGCCCGGGCAGGGAGGGCAGGTGCCGGGGCAGCAGCGCGGCCTGGAGCTGATGGGCCACGGCGAACTGGGTGTCGTAGAGGCGGCCCCGTTCGAGGGCCTGGCCCACGAGGCCGGCCAGCGCGGTGATCACCGCACGCTCGGTGGGCGGGAAGTGGCGGGGGCGGTCGTAGGCGAGGACGAGCGAGCCGACGGCCCTGCCGGAGGCGATCAGCGGGAGAAACGCCCAGGACGTCTTGTCGTCGACATGGACGGCTTCGGGATACGACCGCCTCAGTTCGTCGAAGTCACGGAAGAAGTGCGGGCTGCCGGTCTCCATCACGCGCACGGCGGGCGTGTCGGCGTTCAGGGGCATGTGGTCGAAGCGTTCCATGAGTTCGGCGTCGTAGCCGCGGTGTCCGAGGATTCTCAGTCTGCCGCCCCGTGGCGCCATGACGGCCATGGCCGTGGCGCCGAGGGCGGGCATGAGCTGGTCGGCGGCCTGGTCCACCACGTCCTGGACGCCGAGGGCCTCGGTGAGCGTGGCGGCCATGTGCATCAGGTGGTACAGGGAGCCGGCCCGGCTCGGTCCGCGCGCGGCGGGTTCGGTCGTCCCGGCGGGATGGGCGGGGGCGCTGGGGGAGCTCGCCGGGCTCGGCGACAGTTCGTCGCGGGGATCGCTGCGGGTGATCCGCACGCTGATGCCGGAGGGGTCCGGATAGAGCGCGAAGGCCAGCCGGGTGTCCGGGGGGCGTACTGCGCTGAAGGTGGTGGGCTGTTCGCTCACCAGCGTCGACCGGTACGAGTCCTCGATCTCGGGGACGTCCATCCAGGGCAGCGCTTCCCATGGCAGGGCGCCCAGCAGGGTGTCGGCGTCGACGCCGAGCAGGCGTGCCGCCTCGGGCGTCACGAAGGTGAACCGGCCGGTCTCGTCCAGCGCGCAGGCACCGCCCGGCAGCCGGGCGATGAACGCCGCCTGTTCGCTGCCCTCGCCTCGCAGCGCACGGGCGCGGGAAGGGTGGGGCAGGATCCGCGGTTCACCCGGCGCGGGCAGAGCGTTGCGGTCCGCCGCGTCGTGCAGCAGGCGGCCCAGCCGCCGGCAGCCGGCATCGATGACCGCGCGCTCGACGCCGCTGAGCCGCGCCGGATGAGCGGCCGGCCACAGCAGGACCACTCCGCCCACGACCGAGCCCCGAGCGGCGAGGGGGGCGGCCGCCAGTGCAAAGGCGTAGGGCAGCACGAGTGAGGTGCGCGGGTAGCGGCGAGCCATGTCCTCCATGTCGCTGATCCACACCAGGCGACCGGACCGCACCGCGTCCGCCACCGGAATGGAGTCCGCCACGCCCACCCGGGTCCAGGGAACGGCCATTTCACGGGGCGCCCCCGTCAACGTCACCAGCCACAGCGCGTCACCGTTGCGAGGCAGGACGTACAGCAGACCCCTGGACGCACCGCAGTCCCGGACCACGTCCAGCAGCGCCGTGTCGACCGACTCGGGTGCGACATCCGCCGTAGCGTCGCTCTGGCTCACAGCACCTCCTGTCGAACATCCGACGAGTGCCCAGGTGGAATCCACCCAAAGCAGGGGGCCGCGGGCGGGCGGGGGGCGGAGAGCCCACTCGTCCCGTTCTGGTGATATCCGATCAGTGCAGGGGGACTCGGATGCCATGACTTTCACAAACCCTGATCCCGAGGCAGGTCCACGCGAGGTCCTCATCCTTCGATCGTTCTCACGTTGTCCAGGAAGATGCGGGGCGCAGCACGGGCCGTACAGCGTGCATGGAAACAACCGGGGAGGGAACGGGACCTCGCCGCGCAGGCGCTGAAGGCCGCCTTCGCCGCCTGGGCGTCCTGGGCGGTGGTGGGCTGGTGGCTGCACGCACCCATGGCCTTCGTGGCGCCCTGGGTTGCGATCCTGCTCGTCGAGTCGACGGTCTACCAGTCCGTCGCCCATGCCCTGCAGCAGCTGACGGCGATCGCCTCGGGGACCGTCATGGCCACGCTGCTGGTGCTGCTGATGCACAACAGGATCGGCGCCATGGGTCTCGTCCTCCCCCTGGTGGTGCTCCTCAGTTCGTGGTCGCGGCTCGGACGGCAGGGGATATACACCGCCACCGGCGCACTCTTCGTCCTCACCGACACGCAGGTCAGTCTGACGGGGTGCGCCGCCCGGATCGGCGAGGCCGTGTTCGGAGCGGCGGTCGGCATCACGGTCAATGCAGTGATCCGACCACCCGTCTACCTGCGCAATGCGCGCGCTGCGATCCATGAAGCCGCGCAGGAGACGGGCAGGCTCCTCGAAACGGCGGGCGGCCGTCTCGTCGACGGGCAGTGGGACGTCGACGAGACGCGAGCATGGCATCGACAAGCCCTGCACCTTCAGCACCTCGTGACGCAGTGCCGGTCGGCCGTCGGCTGGAGCCGGGAGAGCCTGTGGGGCAACGTACGCCGCCGCACCCTGGCCTCGTCACGGCCGAACAAGGACTACGAGGATGCGACGGTCGTGCTGGACCACGCCGCCGTGCACACGACGGAACTCACCCGCACTCTGCTCGAGGCGGCCGCCGGGGACCGGCAGGCGCACTGGGCCCGGCTGCCCCTGATCCGCGATTACGCCGACTTCCTGGCCCGGGCGGCCCGGATCGTGCGGCTCTCCGCGGACGGCGGAGCCGGCCAGGGCCGGGAAGAGACTCTGCGGCAGGCCGTCCAGGAGATGCGCGCCGCGATGGACGGCCTGCGCCGGCAGCTGCCGGACCTGGTCCGGGGCGAGCCCGAGGAGGCCTCGGCCTACGGCGCCCTCCTCCTGCAGGCCCAGCGGCTGGCCGGAAACCTCGAGGCGTCGGCACGGCAGGAGGCTCCCCCGGGCCATGTCTGAAGCGGCATGCCGTTTTGTGCAGGGGGGCAAGGGAACTCGTTCGGCACGACATCGAGACCCGGCGCTGTACGGCGACAGCGTGCCTCAGCCCCTCGGCCGAGGATGTGCAGGCCGCCCCGGTGGCGCCCGGGCAGTGTCGGTTCTCCCGGTGCCGTCGGTTGGAGTACTGGTGGATCATGTCTGTTGACGGAGCCGGCGGTGGCAGGGAGCCGTCCGAGAGCGAGGAACGCGCGCGGGTCACCGAGACGCTGACGTCCGCAGCCAAGGGCCTCCGTCCCGACGACGTCCCCCAGGCGCTGTGCCACGCCTGCGTGGAACTTCTGCCCGTCACCGGCGCATCCGTGTCGATCGCGTGCGGCCGGACGGTGCGTGCCACCTGGTGTGCCAGCGACTCGACGGCGGCCCGGCTGGCGGAGGCGCAGTACACGCTCGGGGACGGCCCCTGCCAGTCCGCGATCGAACGCGCCGCCGCCGTGCTGGCGGACGACCTGACCAGGGCGCCGGACGCCGGTCGCTGGCCCGTCTTCGCCCACGAGGCCGTCGAGCTGGGCGTGCAGGCGGTGTTCTCGCTGCCGCTCGGCGTGGGCGGGGCGACGATCGGCACGCTCGACCTGTATCGCCATACGCCCGGCGCGCTGTCGTCACGCGACCTGCGGATCGCGCTGTGGGCGCGGGACGCCGTCACGTTCGCCCTCATGAACCTTCATGCCGGATACGACGCAGACGAACGAGCGAGCCAGGAAGGAGTAGGAGTAGCGTCGTGGATGGAGGCTTCCGAGGCCGACCACAGTGAGGTCTACCAAGCGGTCGGCATGGTGATGGTGCAGCTGAATCTGGGCGCCGAACAGGCTCTGGACCGGATGCGCGCGCGGGCTTTCGCCCAAGGCCGGACGGTGACCGAGGTGGCGCACGACATCCTCGTACGCACGCTGCGGCTCGGGTCCGAGACGGAAGGCGACAGCGAGGATGCCGGCCGGCGGGACGCCGGTGACGACGGACGAGAGGGCGATCGGTGATGAACCGGGAACAGCAGCTCGCCGAGGCCCTCGTGGGGCTGGCCGACTCCCTGGCCGACGACGTCGACCCCGTCGTACTCCTCGATCGGCTGGCTCTGAACTGCCTGGACCTCGTGGGCGCCGACGCGGTCGGGGTCATGATCGCCGGAGTGCGGGGCGAGCTGCGTCTGATGGCCGTCACCGACCAGCGCGCGGCCCTCATGGAGTTCTTCCAGCTCCAGAGCGACGAAGGCCCCTGTGTGGACTGCTATCGCAAGAGCGAGCGTATCGACGCTCCGGACCTCGGCGAGAGCGCCCACCGCTGGCCGCATGTGGCCCCGTACGCCCGGGAGCACGGATTCCGGGCCGCGCACGCGCTGCCCATGCGCGTGCACCACCAGACGGTGGGGGCCCTGAACCTTATGCTGACCACCCCGGGGGGACTGTCTGCGCTCGATCTGCACCTGGCTCAGGCACTGGCCGATGTGACCACGGTCGCCCTCGTCAACTGGAGCCCGCACCCGCTGCGTCCCACCGACGTCAGCAGCAGCGTCCAAAGGGCCGTGACCGCCAAGGCGACCGTCGACATCGCCACCGGCATGATCGCCGAGTACGGCAGCCTCTCCCTGCCCGACGCCCGCTCCGCCCTGGGGACCTGGGCGACGCGCAGCGGACGCCGGCTCACCGAGGTCGCGCACGGTCTCGTGCGTCGCACGGTGTCCTTGACGGACGTGCTCAGCGACTCCCGCTGACAGAGCGTCTCAGCGGGCCACGGCCGTCGCCCACAGCGCGGCCACGACCACCACGGCGGCTGCCACCGTCATGACGCTGCGCACCACCGGCGACCACCGCTCCACCACCGATGCGTCCTGTCCGCTGCCGTCATGGGCCCGGACAGCGAACATGCGCTGCGGCGGCCGATGCGCTTCCTGATGCATGTTTCCCACTCCCTCGTTCCGGACGGCCGGGCGGGTTCCCGCCTCGGCGCCTGCCATGCCCTCGCGTACGGGGGGGCGTCAGGGCAGTGGGGTGCCTCCGGTCGCGTTGAGGATCTCCGCTGTGACGAAACCGGCCTCCTGGGAGGCCAGGTAGACGTAGGCGGGGGCCAGTTCGGCGGGCTGGGCCGGGCGGCCCAGCGGGCTCTGTTTGCCGAACTCCACCGTGTCGGGCAGTGTCGCGGGAATCAGGGGCGTCCACACCGGGCCCGGCGCCACGGCGTTGACGCGGATGCCGCGCTCGGCGAGCATCTGGGCCAGCCCCTGCGTGAAGGTCACGATCGCACCCTTGGTCGTCGCGTAGTCCAGCAGATGCGGACTGGGCTTGTAGGCCTGCACCGACGTGGAGTTGATGACGCTGCCGCCCTTAGGGATGTGCGGCACGGCGAACTTGGTCAGCCAGAACATGCCGTGGACGTTGGTGCGCATGACCCGGTCGAACTGCTCGGTCGTGATCGCCTCGATGCCGTCGGGCTGCGACATCTGGTAGGCCGCGTTGTTCACCAGGACGTCGATGCGCCCGAACTCCGTGACGGCGCGCTCGATCAGCGCCCGGCAGTTGTCCTCCTCCCGGATGTCGCAGGCGACGGCCACCGCCTTGCGCCCGGCGTCCTCGACGAGCCGGGACGTCTCGCGTGCGTCGTCGGCCTCGTCCTTCAAGTGGCTGAAGAGCACATCGGCGCCCTCGCGCGCGAAGGCCAGCGCGACCGCACGCCCGATGCCGGAGTCGCCGCCGGTGATGACGGTCTTGCGGTCCTTCAGGCGGCCGGCGCCCCGATAGGTCTTCTCCCCGTGGTCGGGCGGCGGGTCCATGGGCCCGGTCCACCCCGGATGGGGCTGGTCCTGAGCCGGGAACTCGGGGCGCGGGTGGTGCGTCCTCGGATCCTGCTGCTTGTGCTGCGCATCGGCCATGTCGGCCTCCTGACCTTGGGGCGGGTCCGGACGGCCACCGGGTTCCCGTCGCACTGCCGCCGAAAAGCCCGAGGTGGTCGGGATCGCCCGGGCGCCGTCGACGGACCCGGCAGGATCGCCCTACGCCCCTGCCGCCAGACGGTCCCCCAGCGCCGTCCGGTTCGTACAGCACGTAGTAGCCCTGCCGTCGTGCGTCGAGCAGTCCCGCGGTGTGCAGGGCCGCCAGGTGGGACGACACGGTGGAGGGAGCCAGGCCGTGGCGCGCGGCGAGCTCCGTGGTGGAGGCGGGAACCGTCAAGTCGGCCAGCAGCGCGGCGCGCCGGTGACCGAGGAGGCGGGCGAGGGCGGCGGGCGGATGCGGCGCCGGGGTGGTGTGCAGTCGGCCCATGCCGCGGGCCGGGTAGATGACCGTCGGCTGCCAGGGCCGGGCGAAGCCGCTCACCACGTCCGGCCAGACGAACACACTGGGCATCAGCAGGACCCCTCGCCCGTCGGGGCGTTGGGCGTCCGCGTGGTCGCCGTACATGTGCAGGGTGAGCCGGTGGCCGGCCCAGCCGATGCCGGGGTGCAGGCCGGCGAGCAAAGCGTCGAGGCCGCCGTCCGCCGCCTGCCGTGAGCGATGGGCGATGTCGGCCGCAAGGACGGCACGGTGACGCGGCCAGTCCGGTGCGATCAGGGCGTGCCAGGCGAGTTCGGTGAGGTCGGCCAGGCGGCGCACGGCCTGGGCGGGATCGTCGAGTGCGGCGCGGGCCTGCGGTGACTCGGCGAGGCCCGGTGTGCCGGCGAGCGAGCGGACCATCTCCGTGCGCGCGAGAGCCGGGTCGGTGGCCCGCATCCGGGCCAGTTCGTCGTCGATGGAGGGATACGGCTCGTCGGGAGGCGCACCCAGGAAGTCCGGCGTGTAACCGCCGACGCGCGGCATGAACAGCCACAGGGGCGCCAGGTCGAGTCCGCCGAGCGTACGGCGAAGACGGCGCAGCCAGGCGCGGTGGTAGCCGTGCCGGGCGGGTCGGCGCAGCATGCGCAGGGCCTCGTGGGTCTGGCACATCGGCGAGATCGCGAACCGGCAGCGGGTCAGATCCTCGGCGCCCAGGTGCAGGGTCAGCGGCAAGACGGCCTCCGTGAGCGGTTCCCGGTGGATCCGATTCGGTCCGGATCGAAACAGTAGAAGCTCTCTGCCGGCCCCGGCAGGCTTGCCCGGCGGTTTCC
The DNA here is from genome assembly GCF_040682555.1 of Streptomyces sp. NPDC051172. Taxonomy (NCBI): domain Bacteria; kingdom Bacillati; phylum Actinomycetota; class Actinomycetes; order Kitasatosporales; family Streptomycetaceae; genus Streptomyces; species Streptomyces sp. NPDC051172. The sequence continues at coordinate 11,526 of NZ_JBFBBE010000040.1, read as the reverse complement.
CGACACCCCGGAGGACACCTGGATGGGCGGCGTACGTCCCGCGGCGCGGCGCAGGGCGGCCGTCGTCGCGGCGCTGATGCTGGCGGCGTTCACCTTCAACACCGCCGAGAACCTTCCCGTGGGGCTGCTGTCGCTCATGGCGGCCGATCTGCGAGTGCCGCTCGGCGCGGTGGGCATGCTGGTCACCGGATACGGCCTGACGGTGGCCGTGGTGTCGCTGCCGGCCGCGCGCATCACCCGCTCCATGCCGCGCCGGTACCTGCTCACCGCGCTCCTGGGGCTGCTGGCCGCGGCCAGCTGGGTGTCGGCGCTGGGAGGCGTCTCCTACGGGCTGCTGCTGGCGGCACGGGTGGTCACCGCGCTGGCACAGGCCTCGTTCTGGGTGGTGATGGGACCGGTCGCGGTCGGCCTGTTCCCGCCCGAACGGCGCGGCCGCGTCATGGGGCTGCTGTCGGTCGGCGGTTCGCTGGCCACGGTGCTCGGCGTGCCGGCCGGGACCTGGCTGGGCGGACACGGCGGCTGGCGGGCGCCGTTCGTCGTGCTCGGTGCGCTCGCGCTCGTCGCACTGGTCGTCATTGCCGCCCTGCTGCCGGCCTCCCGTCCCGAGGAGAGTCATGCGGCGTACGGCGCCGATCCGGACCGGCGCCGGTTTCTCGTCGTCGTCGCGTCCACCGCCTTGTCGGTGACCGGGGTGTTCGCGGGTTTCACGTATGTCGTCGCCTTCCTCGACGAGGTCAGCGGCTTCGGCAAGGACGCGGTGGGCGGCGTGCTGTTCGCATTCGGAGCGGCCGCCCTGGCCGGTGTCGCGCTCACCGGGCCGCTGCTCGACCGTTTCCCGCGCGCCACCCTCACCGTGCCGGTGGCGACTCAGGCGGCTGCCATGCTCGGCCTGTGTGCGGCCGGGAGCAGTCAAGTGGCGACGGTCGCACTGTGCATGCTGCTCGGCGCCTCGGTCGCGCCCGTTTTCATGGCGACGCAGAGCCAGGTGCTTCGGGTGGCGCCGGGCCGTACCGAGTCGGCGCTGGCGGCCAACTCTGCCGCGTACAACGTGGGTGTGGCCGTCGGGTCGCTGCTGGGGGGCGCTCTTCTGCCCGTCGTCGGAGTGCGCGGCGCCTTTCTGGCCGGCGGGCTGCTCACGGCGGGGGCGCTCACGCTGCTGGTCCGGCCGCAGCCCCGGGCGTCGTCGGCAGCTGTGCGCACGCCCGTCGTCCCTGCCGAGTGATTCGGGTCCCCAATGGGGCGGTAGCGGTCAAAGGCCCTCTGTCGACGGTCTATCGTGGCCGCATGTCCGTCCCCGAAATGATCCGCATCGTCTCCCGCGACTCGCCCATGGCGCTGGCCCAAGTGGAGCGCGTGCGCGCCGAGTTGGCGGTCCTGCATCCCGGCGTGCGCACCGAGGTCGTGCCGGTGAAGACGACCGGCGACAAGTGGATGGGTGTCCTGTCCCAGGTGGAGGGCAAGGGGGCGTTCACCAAGGAGGTGGACGCCGCGCTGCTGGCGGGTGAGGCCGATCTCGCCGTGCACTGCCTCAAGGACGTGCCCGCCGACCGGCCGCTGCCGGCCGGCACGACGTTCGCCGCGTTCCTGAAGCGGGACGACATCCGTGACGCCCTGGTGCACCCTGACGGCCTCACCCTGGACGAGCTGCCGGCCGGCACCCGGATCGGCACCTCCGCGGTGCGCCGGGCGGCCCAGCTGTCCGCCACGCACCCCCACCTGGAGTGTGTGCCGTTCCGCGGCAACGCCAACCGCCGGCTGGCGAAACTGGCGGCCGGCGATGCGGACGCGTTGCTCCTGGCGGCGGCCGGTCTCGAACGCATCGGACGCCAGGACGTGATCAGCGAGGTGCTGTCGCCGGACACGGTGATGCCGTCCATCGGCGCGGGCATCCTCGCCCTGCAGTGCCGTGAGGGCGACCGCGACCTCATCGACGCGGTCAGCGCACTCGGCGACCCGAACACGCACCAGGAGGCCACCGCGGAGCGGATGTTCCTGCACGTCCTGCAGGGGCACTGCAACAGCCCGATCGCCGGGTACGCGCGCGTGGAGGCCAGTGGCGAACTGTCGCTGCGGGCCTGTGTGTTCACCCCGGACGGCAAGACCCGCCTGAACGCCCACGAATGGGCCGGACGGCTCGACCCGGCCACTCTGGGCACGTCGGTGGCCGTGGCGCTGCTGCGTCAGGGTGCCCGCGAGATCATCGACGGCATCCCGCACTGAGCGGGCTCCGGGGCGGGGCCGGGGTCAGGCGGTGCCTTCTTCGGCCTGGTCCCGGAGGAAGTTGCTGACCTGGTGCGCCAGGCCGCCGTCCCGGCTCCCGCCGGTGTGGGCACCGACGGGCTCCTCGTGCAGGCCGATGCCGCCGGTCCACAGTCGGCGGTCGGTCCACTCCTCCTCGACCCGCAGCTGGATCTGCACGTCGACCTGGCTCAGGCAGGCGTCCGGACCGGCCGCGTACAGCACGGCGGTGGCCCGGCGCAGGGGGTAGACGTCGAAGCCCTCGATGAACTGCGAGTTGCGCCAGTCGATGAACGCGGCCTCCCCGTCCGGGCCCAGACGCACGTCGATCTGGCCGTCCTCGAGGTGGATGCCGAAGGAGCGGCTGCCGCGGTTCTCGACGGTGACCCGGAGGCTGAAGTACGTCAGCCCGGCCGCCGCGTCGTCGCGTCCGCGTGGGGGCTCGGCGGCTTCCAGACGGTGGACGCGGACACGCAGGCCGGCATGCTCGTCGTACTCCTGCCAGTCCCCGACCACGTTCGGCTCGTACACAATCCACCTCATCGACCTCAGAGAGCTGCTTCCTATCTGTGCGCTCAGGGCACTGTCAAATGAGCAGAATGCGCTGTGGCCAGCGCATTCACCCCCTTTGATCACTGATCAAGCCGTGCGCAGGAACAACGGTCGGAACACGCCCCACGGACGAGTATGTGTGCGTGGGGCACATCACGTTCCGTGGGCGGTGCTCAGCGGGCCAGCCGGCCGAGGAGCGAGGAGGCCGCGGCGATGCCGAGTGCGCCGGCCACGAGCAGCACCGCGAAGTCGAGGGCCACATGCGCATGGGTGCCGAGGAGGAGGCCCCGCAGGGCGTCCACCTGGTAGCTCAGCGGGTTGACCTTGCTGACGGCCTGGAGCCAGCCGGGCATGACGGACACCGGGTACAGGGCGTTGGAGCCGAAGAACAGCGGCATCGTGATGGCCTGCCCGAAGCCCATGAGGCGGTCGCGGTTGAGGACGATGCCGGCGATGCTCATCGACAGGCAGGAGAAGAACGCGGATCCGAGGACCACGATCGCGGCGACGCCGAGCAGCTTCAGCGGGTTCCAGGTCAGCGCCACGCCGAGCACCGCGGCGATGAGGATGACGACGACGGCCTGGATCAGGGACTTCACGCCGGCCGCGAACGCCTTGCCGGTGATCAGGGCCGAGCGCGGGGTCGGCGTGACCAGCAGCTTGTTCAGGATGCCCGCGTCGCGCTCCCAGATGATCTGGATGCCGTAGAAGATGGCGATGAACATCGCGGACTGGGCGATGATGCCGGGTGCCAGGTAGTCCACGTAGGGGATGCCGCCGGTGGGGATCGCCTTGATGCGGGTGAAGGTCTGACCGAAGATCAGCAGCCACAGGGCGGGCTGCACGGCGCGGGTGTACAGCTCGGTGCGGTCGTGGCGCAGCTTCTGCAGTTCGACGGCGCACATCGCGATCACACGGGCGGGCAGCAGCCGCCAGCCCGCGCGGGGCCGGGGCGGCTTCAGCAACAGGTCGATGCCGGGTGCGCGGGTGGGGTCAGCCGACTCGGTGCGCGGTGCGGCGGGTGCTTCGGACATCGCGGAAACCTCCTGCCTGGTCGTCGAGTCCGCTGCCCGCGACGTCGCGGAAGACGTCCTCCAGGGTGGGCAGCGGGTCGGTGGCCGCCGCGCCCGCGGCGCGCCGGCGCTCGCCGAGCCCTTGCCTGAGCTCGTCCGGGGTGCCGAGGGCCCGGATGCGGCCGCGGTGCATCAGGGCGACCCGGTCGCAGTACTGGTCGGCCTCGTCCATGTAGTGGGTGGTCACCAGCACGGTCATGCCGGTGGCGGCGCGCACGGCGTTGATGTGGTCCCACACTCCGGTGCGGGCTATCGGGTCGAGGCCGATGGTCGGCTCGTCGAGGATCAGCAGCCGAGGGGCGCTGACCAGCGCCTGCGCGAGTTCGAGGCGGCGGACCATGCCGCCGGAGTAGGTGCCGGCCAGCCGGTCGGCGGCTTCGGCGAGGCCGACGGCCGCCAGGGCCTGGCCGACACGTTCGGCGCGTTCGGCGCGGGACACGTCGAAGACGCGGGCGAACAGGGCGACGTTCTCGCGGCCGGTGAGTCCGGCGTCGGCGGACAGCTGCTGCGGCACGTAGCCGAGCAGGCGCCGTACGGCCATCCGGTCCTTGGCCGCGTCGTGGCCGAACACGCGGACCATGCCGGCAGGGACCGGCAGCAGGGTGGTGATGCAGCGGATCGCGGTCGTCTTTCCGGCGCCGTTGGGTCCGAGCAGGCCGAAGACCTCGCCCTCGGCCACCGACAGTTCGAGTCCGTCGACCGCATTCGTCTCGCCGAAGGCGTAGGCGAGTCCGGTGCAGGTGACGGCTTCCGCCTGCCCGGTGTCGGCGTTCCGCGTCATGTCTGTTCGGCCTCCTCGTGCAGGGTGTCGGCCAGCCTGCGCAGGGCGGGGATCGCCGTGTGCAGTGCCTCCCGGTCCGTGTCGTCGAGACGGGACAGCCCGCCGCGTACGAGTTCGGCGCGCCGTTTGCGCCATTCGGCGAGCCGGGCCTCGGCCGCGGGCGTCGGCATCAGCCGGGCGGCGCGCCGGTCGGCGGGGTCGGTCTCGCGGACCAGATAGCCCTGCCGGGACAGCTGGTTGACCAGTGTCGAGACCGAATTGCCCGCCAGGTACAGCTCCTTGGCGGCGTCGGATATGCCGATGCCGGGCCGGGTGACGACCAGGCGCAGCAGCTCGACCTCGGCGCCACGCAGCTGCGGGGCGATCTGCGGGCGCAGGCGGCGCCGGACGAGCCGCTGGACGCCGATGAGAGCGTCGATCAGCTCGTCCGGGAAGGTTTCCGGTTCCACATCGAGGAGATTATCTCTTTAGCAGAGGTAATGAACCCAAGGAACGGTCAAGCCCGCGACAGCCGTCCATAATGTCCGCATTTGTTTGTGATGCATAGATTCCGGGCATCAGTACGTAGTGCTTCGGACAGGAGGCACGTCCGTGGGAGCCGGTCGGGCCCCGGATGTCTCCGCAGGTCCGAGCCGCATCTCCCACGGCGCCCGTCCCCCATGCACCGCCTCAGGGAGGTGCGCATCATGCGTGTCGCCAGCGCCAGCACGAAACCCCACCCGCACGACGATGCCCCCGACACCGCCGAGGCCTTCGCCCGGCTCGCGCGGCTGTCCGAAGGGCCGCAACGCAGGCAGCTGCGGGACCAACTGGTCCAGGCCTGGCTGCCGATGGCAGAGCGGATCGCCGTCCGGTTCAAGGGGCGCGGAGAATCCCTGGAGGACCTGTACCAGGTCGCGGCCCTCGGACTGGTCAAGGCCGTCGACCACTACGACCCCGCCCGCGGCCACGCTTTCGAGGCGTACGCGGTGCCGACCATCACCGGTGAGATCAAGCGGCACTTCCGTGACCACATGTGGACGCTGCATGTGCCGCGCCGGGTCCAGGACCTGCGCAACAGGGTGCGGCAGGCCGCCAAGGAACTGTCCCAGACGACCCCGGGGCGCAGACCGAGCGTCGCCGAGATCGCGCTGCACGCGCACCTGAGCGAGGGCGAGGTGCGCACCGGAATGGAAGCCCTGGAGTGCTTCACCGCGCTGTCGCTGGACGCCGAGATGCCCGGTACCGACGGATACGCCCTCACGGACGCGATCGGCGGCCCCGATCCGGCCTACGACGTCGTCGTCGACCGTGTGGCGGTCAGGCCCTGTCTGCAGGCGCTCCCGGAGCGCGAGCGCACCATCCTGTATCTCCGCTTCTTCGGAGGCATGACGCAAAGCCGCATCGCCCAGCAGCTCGGTATCTCGCAGATGCATGTCTCCCGGCTGCTCAGCGGCTGCTTCGACCAGCTCCGCGCGGAACTGCTCGCGGAGACCAGCTGAGCGTTGCGCCGTTCGGCCGCACGCGGCCCCGTCGCCTCACCGCTCCGGTGGGGCCTCGGGGATCTGCGTGGGACCGTAGCGGTCCAGGGCGTCCTCGAGTTCGGCCTTGATCTCCGGGGGCAGGTCCCCGTTGCGCCCCCAGATGAGAATGAGCTCGGCGACATTGCGGAGCTTGATGTTCGTGTGCTGGGAAACGTCCTTCAGCACTGCCCATCCCTGGTCCGGCGCCACCCGGCCCAGCGCGACCATCATCCCGATCGCCTGGTCCACGACGGCGTGCGAGACGACGGCTTCCTTCAGCTGATCGACTTCTTCCTGCAGCGCGAAGATGCGATCCGTCTCGTCGGCAGGTTCATGCGGTACCTGTGCCACTCATCCATAGTGGCACTCACCTGGCCCGCTGCCACTGGCGGCGGCTCCACGGCACCCGTTTCGGCCCCACTCACGGGGTACTCGGCAGGCGCATCGTGCGGTTCCGGTTGGACACTGGTACGAGACCGGTGGCTGCCGATCGACGAGACCAGGACGCAACTGCCATGAACCACGACTCCTCACGCCCGCGTGGCGTGACGCGCATCGTCACCTCGGCCTCCGTGTTCGGGGCGCCGTGCTGGGTGAGCCTGACCAGTCGCGACGCCGACGCCACCGAGGACTTCTACGGAGCCGTGCTGGGCTGGGAGTGGCGCTCCGCCAAGCTCGGGGACCGCTTCCGGATGGCCCTGGTGGACGGCACGCCCGTGGCCGGGATCGCCGCCGTCGCCGACATGTGGCAGATGGCGGTGGCGTGGACGCCGTACTTCGCCGTGCCCAGTGCGGACGAGGCCGCGGCGCGGGCCCAGGAGCGGGGCGGGACGGCCGCGGTCGGCCCGATCTCCTTCCCGCCGGGACGGGCAGCCCTGCTGGCCGACCGGGACGGGGCGACCTTCGGGATCTGGGAGGGCGCGCTGATCGCCGACTGGGAGAAGTGGCGGCACGCGGCCCCGGCCTTCATCAGACTCCACACTCGCGACGCCTTCGACGCCGCGATCTTCTACGGCGAGGTGCTGGACTGGGCCTCCGGGCGGCCCGGCTGCTGCGAGGTCCAGTACGAGGGCGGCGAGGTGGTGCTGCGCAGCCAGGGCGACGTCGTGGCGCGCATCGAGTCCGGGGCACTGGGGGCGGCGCCCGACCCCACCATTCGGCCCCATTGGCAGGTCCACTTCGCGGTCGAGGACGTGGCGGCCTGTGTACGGGCCGCCGAGGTGCACGGCGGCAGCGTCCTGTCGAAGGGCAGCGACGAGGCCGTGCTGCGCGACGCCGACGGCGCGCAGTTCACGGTCACCTCGCGCCGCGAACGCTGAGGTGTCGCCCGGCTGGGTCAGCCGGGCGACTACGGAATTGGCAAGGTGTGTCGTCGGTCGGCTTCTAGCGCCGTCGTGGCTTGTCGCGCCCCGCGGCGGAGCCGCATTCCGATTCAGCCCCGCGCCCCTTCGGGGCACAGGGGGGTCTCGACAGGAGCACCAGGCTGCGGCGCTCGACCAGGAGCCCGGTGTTCGCCTTGTACTCCGACTCGTCCGGCGGCCCGTGCGGCTCGGCGGTGTCGATCAGCGTCGTCCAGCGTTCGCCGTACGTGGCGTCCGGCAGCCGGAACTCCACCGGCTCCCAGTAGCTGTTCAGCAGGATCAGGAACGAGTCGTCCACGACGGGACGCCCGCACGGGTCGGGTTCGGCGATGGCGTCGCCGTTGAGGAACACGGCGACGGAGTGCGCGTCGGAGCGCTGCCAGTCCTCCTCCGTCATCTCCTGCGCGTCCGGTGCCAGCCACACCAGGTCCGGCAGCGGCCGGCGTGGACGGGTCTCGGTCTCGCCGCGGAAGAAGCGGCGGCGGCGCAGCACCGGGTGGGCGGCACGCAGTGCGATGAGGTACCGGGTGAACTCGGCGAGGTCCCGCTGCTCCTCGGTCAGCTCCCAGTCGACCCAGGAGACTTCGTTGTCCTGGCAGTAGGCGTTGTTGTTGCCGCGCTGGGTGCGGCCGAGTTCGTCGCCGTGGCCGATCATCGGGATGCCCTGCGAGAGCAGCAGGGTGGCCAGGAAGTTGCGCTGCTGGCGGGCGCGCAGCTCCAGCACGCCCGGATCGTCGGTGTCGCCCTCGACGCCGCAGTTCCAGGACCGGTTGACACTCTCGCCGTCCCGGTTGCCCTCCCCGTTGGCCTCGTTGTGCTTGTCGTTGTACGAGACCAGGTCGCGCAGCGTGAATCCGTCGTGCGCGGTGACGAAGTTGACGCTGGCCCGGGGGCGGCGCCGGCTGTGCGCGTACAGGTCCGCGGAGCCGGTCAGCCGGGAGGCGAACTCGCCGAGCGTGTGCTCGCCGCCGCGCCAGAAGTCCCGTACGGCGTCGCGGTACTTGCCGTTCCACTCCGACCACAGCGGCGGGAAGTTGCCCACCTGGTAGCCGCCCTCCCCCACGTCCCAGGGCTCGGCGATCAGCTTGACGCGGCTGATCACCGGGTCCTGTTGGATCAGGTCGAAGAACGCCGACAGCCGGTCCACCTCGTGGAACTGCCGGGCCAGCGTGGCCGCGAGGTCGAAGCGGAAGCCGTCGACGTGCATGTCGGTGACCCAGTACCGCAGCGAGTCCATGATCAGCTGCAATACGTAGGGGTGGCGCATCAGAAGGCTGTTGCCGGTGCCGGTGGTGTCGTAGTAGTGGCCCCAGTCGCCGTCCACCAGGCGGTAGTACGAGGCGTTGTCGATGCCGCGGAAGGAGAGCGTGGGGCCCTTCTCGTTGCCCTCGGCGGTGTGGTTGTAGACGACGTCGAGGATGACCTCGAGGCCGGCCGCGTGCAGCGCCTTCACCATCGACTTGAACTCGGTGACCTGCCCGCCGCGGGTGCCGTGGGCGGCGTAGGCGTTGTACGGGGCGAAGAAGCCGATCGTGTTGTAGCCCCAGTAGTTGGACAGGCCGCGGCCCTGCAGCACCCCGTCCTGGACGTACTGGTGCACCGGCATCAGCTCCACCGCGGTGACGCCCAGCTTCGTCAGGTGCTCGACGACCGCGGGGTGCGCGAGTCCGGCATAGGTGCCGCGGAGTTCGGGCGGGACGTCCGGGTGGGTGCGGGTCAGGCCCCGTACATGGGCCTCGTAGATCACGCTGTCGGCGTACGGCTGCCGCGGCGGCCGGTCGTCACCCCAGTCGAAGGCCGGGTCGGTGACCACGCCGAGCATGGTGTGCCCGGCGCTGTCCGGCCGGGACCGGCCGTGCGGGGCGCGCTCGAAGAGGGAGGCGTGGTTGTCGACCTGCCCGTCGACCGCCCTGGTGTACGGGTCGAGGAGGAGTTTCGCCGGGTTGCAGCGGTGGCCCAGCTGCGGATGCCACGGGCCGTGCACCCGGTAGCCGTAGCGCTGTCCCGGCCCGATGTCCGGCAGGTAGCAGTGCCAGACGAAGCCGTCGACCTCGGTCACCGGTACGCGGCGCTCACCAGCGTCGTCGACGAGGACGAGTTCGACGCGTTGGGCCACCTCACTGAAGAGCGCGAAGTTGGTGCCGTTCCCGTCGTAGGAGGCACCCAATGGGTAGGGGTGCCCGCTCCAGACGGGCACCCCTGGCTTGCGGCGGCGCTTCGCCGTCACCGGGCATCCTCCAGGATGCCGTCCGGCTCGCGCACCTGCCCGGCGAGAGCCAAAGCCGGCAGCTCGCGGGGCACCTGGAGCACCTCGCGCAGGCTCGGCGCGGGCGCCAGGGGCACCAGGGGCACCCGTTCCCCGGCCCTGGCCCGCTGCGAGAACCAGATGACCTTGCTGCCGGTGGCCGTGGCGCAGCAGCCCCAGCCGTCACTCATCGCGGCGATCCGCTGCAGACAGGCCCGCAGGTCCTGGTCGGGACGCAGGTCGCAGTCGTTCTCCCCCACGGCGGTGATCAGATGCTGTCCGTTCCACCACATCTCGACCGACGTGTTCTTGTCCGTGGCGTGCTCGTCGATGGCCTTCAGCAGCAGCTCGGCGCCGCTGCAGACGGGCTCGACCAGTGTCTCGAGGTCCCAGAGCCGGAGATGCGCGGCCAGGATGCGCCGTACCTGTCCGACCCGTTCGGGGCTGACTTCCACATCGAGGTGGTAGTAGCAGGGCACTGCGGTCTTCATCTTCGTTGGCTCCTCACCCGCGAAGCTCCCGCTCCTTCTCGTCCCCGTGGAACGAGCCCCGAACGCGAAGCGTGAGCGTTGATCGCTTCTGAGTCACCTCAAGGGTGGGCGAACTAGACCATTCGTGCAACACGAGCGCCCCGGGGGCGGGGAACGCCCGGCCAGACATGGTTGAAGATCCAACAAGACGCTGAGTCGCCGCCCATGCACCATGTGTGAAGACCTCGATACCCGTAACGGATCCGTGCGTGCCCACGCGCGGCCGCCGCCCGACGGTCGGGAGACGTGCGATCGAGCCCCGGAGAAAGTGAAGAGCGTCATGCTGCTACCGGCCAAAGCCGAAGTGGCCCGGCAACTGCGGCGGTACCGGGCCTGGGAACGCGTCATGCTCGCGTCCCCCGCCGACCGCGCGGTGCGCGCCACCTTCGAGGACTCCGGCTACACCTTGTGCGTGCTGATGGGCAAGCGCTGTGCCCGCGAGGCCGCGGACGCCGCCGAGCGCTATCTGGGGTCCACCCTGGGCGCCTATCTCCGGGAGCAGAACGAGCGGCCCCGAACGGGTGCGGCCGAGCGGCGCGGGCCCCCGCAGGCACAGGAGCATTTCGCCGCAGGGAGGTAGATCCCCCCTGCGGCTCAACGCACATGTCGCAGTTTGTATCCCCCGACCGGGCCGGAGGCCCGGTCTCCAGCACGGCGGAGGTGAGACCCATGAGTTCGATTCCGGCCATCGGCCGCATCCCGGTGCGGGACGTCCACCCGACGGTGGAGTGCGGAAAGCGCCCGGCCAAGGCGGTCGTCGGGGAGACCTTCGAGGTCACCGCGACCGTGTTCCAGGAGGGCCATGACGCGGTCGCCGCCAATGTCGTCCTGACGGATCCGGAGGGCCAGCACGGCCCGTGGACGCCGATGCGGGAACTGGCCCCAGGCTCCGATCGCTGGGGCGCCGAGGTCACACCCACCTCCGAAGGTCACTGGACGTATCGCGTGGAGGCCTGGAGCGACCCCGTGGCCACCTGGCGGCGCACCGCCCGCATCAAGATCCCGGCGGGCATCGACACCGGACTGGTGCTGGAGGAGGGCGGCGACCTGCACGAGAAGCTGGCCGCCGGGGTGCCCGAGGGGCCGGGGCGGGCTGCGGTGCTGGCGGCTGCGGAGACGTTGCGCGACGACTCGCTGCCGGTCGCCACCCGCCTGGCGGCGGCGTTGACGCCGGAGGTGGACGCGGTGCTGGCCCGGCATCCGCTGCGGGAGTTCGTCACCGCCTCGCAGACCCTGCCGCTGCT